>NZ_JBSSFA010000012.1:0-146982 GCF_054062215.1 Bacillus sp. TE9106W | reverse complement strand
GTATACCCAAGTTCGGCTGAAGGGATCGGTCTTGAAAACCGACAGGCGGCGAGAGTCGCGCGGGGGTTCGAATCCCTCTACCTCCTCCATTTTTTCTTAATTAAATATTTTATCGTCGCGGGGTGGAGCAGTCTGGTAGCTCGTCGGGCTCATAACCCGAAGGTCGCAGGTTCAAATCCTGTCCCCGCAACCAAGGTCCCGTGGTGTAGTGGTTAACATGCCTGCCTGTCACGCAGGAGATCGCCGGTTCGACCCCGGTCGGGACCGCCATTTTTACATAAAGGCTCGGTAGCTCAGTCGGTAGAGCAGAGGACTGAAAATCCTCGTGTCGGCGGTTCGATTCCGTCCCGAGCCACCATTTTGAAGTCGCAAGCCGGCTTAGCTCAATTGGTAGAGCAACTGACTTGTAATCAGTAGGTTGGGGGTTCAAGTCCTCTAGCCGGCACCACTTTCAAAATGAGCCATTAGCTCAGTTGGTAGAGCATCTGACTTTTAATCAGAGGGTCGAAGGTTCGAGTCCTTCATGGCTCACCATTTATAATTTAATGCGGGTGTAGTTTAGTGGTAAAACAAGAGCCTTCCAAGCTCTGGTCGAGAGTTCGATTCTCTTCACCCGCTTTTCAATTATGGGCCTATAGCTCAGCTGGTTAGAGCGCACGCCTGATAAGCGTGAGGTCGATGGTTCGAGTCCATTTAGGCCCACCATAATTGTTCCGCAGTAGCTCAGTGGTAGAGCTATCGGCTGTTAACCGATCGGTCGTAGGTTCGAGTCCTACCTGCGGAGCCATATTTATAGAGAAGTACCCAAGTGGCTCAAGGGGCTCCCCTGCTAAGGGAGTAGATCGCGAACGCGGTGCGAGGGTTCGAATCCCTTCTTCTCTGCCAGTAATTGGCCCGTTGGTCAAGTGGTTAAGACACCGCCCTTTCACGGCGGTAACACGGGTTCGAATCCCGTACGGGTCATACTAAAAGAGATAGCATAATCTGCTATCTCTTTTTTGTTGTGGAAAAGTGGACTTTGGGTAGAAAAAAGGGGATACTCAAGGTCATTAACGAAATGGCACTTAGAAATATATCATAGCTGGGAAGATCCTAAGGAATTAGTTGTAGAGTTATTAGATACAGTTGAATAATAAAAATTGAAATATGGTAAAGGGTGCTTTAATTGAGCTTTTTAATATTGAAATTGCTGTATTAGGCGCTACCGCGGAAAACAAATAGTATAAATAGAAGAAGCTGTCTCTCAATAGGTGGTCTACTGGAGACAGCTTTTTTATGTTGTCATTATTGTCGAGTTTTGTCGGTAAGTCGATATATTGCAAAAATCGCTGATATAATTTGAGTTACGGTCGATAAATTTCAAAAATCGCTGATATATTTGGAGTTACAGTCGATATATTCTAAAAATCGCCGATATAATTTCACTTACCGACAAAAACCATAGAAAAACCCTTTCACAATCTAAAGAAAACGCCTTCATTGAAATGGATTCCACACCGATTCTAATAACTTTACACTCTATGTGAAAAAGTTCACAAATAGGTCATAATTTGTGAAGTAATTCACAATAATACGTGCTACAATATGAGTGTAAAGAAGTTAAACAACATTAAATTAGTATTTTAATTAATTACTTAAACAATCATAAAAAATATATGTGAACAATAGAGAGGGGAAATTACCATGAAAAAAGGTATCAATCGTGTAGTATTAGTAGGAACAGGAGCTGTAGGTTGTAGTTATGCTTACTCAATGATCAACCAAGGTGTAGCTGAAGAATTCGTATTAGTAGATGTTAATGAAGCAAAAGCAGAAGGGGAAGCAATGGACTTAAGCCATGCGGTACCATTCTCTCCATCACCAACAAAAGTTTGGAGCGGTAGCTATGCAGATTGTAAAGATGCAGATTTAGTAGTTATCACTGCTGGATTACCACAAAAGCCAGGTGAGACTCGCTTAGACTTAGTTGAGAAAAATACAAAGATCTTTAAACAAATCGTTCGCGGTATTATGGATAGCGGATTTGATGGAATCTTCTTAATCGCAACTAACCCAGTTGATATTTTAACTTACGTAACTTGGAAAGAATCTGGTCTACCAAAAGAGCGCGTAATCGGTTCTGGTACTACTTTAGACTCTGCTCGTTTCCGTTATATGTTAGGTGACTACTTAGATGTAGATCCACGTAACGTTCATGCTTACATCGTTGGTGAACACGGTGACACTGAACTTCCAGTATGGAGCCACGCTACTATCGGTGTACAAAAACTAGAAACAATTTTAGCTAACAACGAGCAGTACAAACAAGAAGACTTAGACAAAATCTTCGAAAATGTACGTGATGCAGCTTACCATATTATCGAGCGTAAAGGTGCAACTTACTACGGAATCGGTATGTCACTACTTCGTGTAACTAAAGCAATCTTAAACAACGAGAACAGCGTATTAACTGTATCTGCATACCTTGAAGGTCAATACGGTGAGAAAGATGCTTACGTAGGTGTTCCAGCTGTCATTAACCGTGAAGGTGTACGTGAAATCGTAGAGCTTGAGTTAAATGAAGAAGAAAAAGCGAAATTCGCTCATTCTGTAAAAGTATTAAAAGAAACAATGGCACCAGTACTATAATAATTGCTAAATAGTTCAGAGGCGGGAAACTGCTTCCTACCTCTGAACTTATATAATTTCATATAAATTCCTTTTCCGGTTTCCCTTGTATATCCCCAATATACCCCTTTTGCTGGAACAGGGTCGTTTATAGAAAAGAGCACTCTACTTTATATAGAGTGCTCTTTATTATTATTTTTTAGGCGTTAATCCCAATTTCTTTAAAATATCTGCCAGTGTACCGCTTTTAGATTTTTCGGCAGCTGTTTGTGATTTAGATGCATCGGGACCTTTTTTCAAGAAGTTCTTTTCAACGAAGCGAATATCTTTTTCGTCGACAATACCATCTTTGTTAAGGTCGCCGTCTTTTACAGATAGTCCCTTTTTACCATAGTTGCTAGCGATAATTTCAGCATCTTTTATATCAATTACTTTATCTCCATTTACATCACCGGCAAGGTTTTCATCAAGGCGTGCATAATAATATTGGCCAAGTAGCTTACCATCTTTTTCAGTACCAAGTTTCGTTGTTAGTCGGCTTGTTAAATGCCCTGGTACTTCTACATATAAGTTGTAGTCGCGTTTATTAACAGGAAGTCCATTTAATTTGAAGTATCCGTATTTATCTAGTGAGCCTTCAAACTTATGACGGTAAGAATCAGTCGCATATACTTTTACGCCAAGCTTTGTATAATCGAACTTTTCATCTAAATAGCCACGTTCATTTAAGAATGCACCAGGTTTAATATTTCCTTCTACTAGTGAGTTTAAAGACATAACTGAGAATGTTTGATCTTGAAGGACACGCATTCTATTTGGCTCTGTTTCTCCTGGTTTCCAGTATACAAACACTGGTGACTCTAATTGAGCATTTGCCTCATAAAACTCATCATTTTCTACTTTGAACGTTACATCAATGAACGGGAAATCACCATCTAATCCAGCGAAGTTTTTGTCATCGATAGTACCGCCAACTGTAACAGAATCTTCTTCTAGTTTCGGTTCGTTTACTTTTGCTGTTACCCCTTTTTCAGAAAGCAGTTTTTCAAAAGCAGGATTCAATTTCGCATTTGCAAATTTGAAGTTCTTCTCTAGGAATTTTACGTTAAATTCCCCAGCAACGAATTGTTTTACGTGTTTCGCGTTTAGGGTTACTGTGAACTCGTCCCCTTTATATAATTCTTTTTTATCATAACTAGCCTTTGCATATTGAGCTCCTTGCTGGATAAACCAATAATTATTTACACCGCTTGGATAGTCAGGACCTGCAGTTGCATAATCGAAAATATATACGCCTGTGTTCATTGGACCTTCCACTTTAAAGGATTCAGGAGTAATACCAACTTTAAAGTCACCATTTGCATCAATAGGTAAAAACTTATGCAAGTATGGAGAATAGTCATAATACATAACTCCGTTTGCTTCTTGCGTAATGTTTAACCCTTTTCCTTTTAAGTAGTCAACGTTTGAATCATACACATTTCCTTTAATCCAGAGTGCTTTTTTACCATCTTCTACTGTATAATTCTCTTCATTTAACTCGTAAATACCAGGCTTTAATCCAGTTAATTTCACTTCAGGTGGTGTGTTATCGATGATGACATAATCACCTTTCACACGTGCTTTACCATCTTTATCATAGCCAACAAATTCAATTGTGTAATCGCCTTCTGGTAAATCAATTTTTTCATCACCGATTGGTTTTGCAGGATCATTTGTAAAAGGATATACTTTTCCGTTAAAGAAGGATTCTAAGTAGTAATACACATCAGTTTTTAGGCCACTCGTGTTTAACGTCCCAATGAAGCCAAGCGCTTTATTTGTTTTTGAATCTTTCACGATAAGGTCTAACGTTTCTAGATTGCTGTTTAATTGGAATGCCCCGTGCACGTATGATTCGCGGTAAGGGTTAAATTTAGTTGTATCCGTTGAGATGGCTTTTCTAGATAGAATCGCGTCTTCAATACCAGGCTCTGATATACGAATAGAGAACGGAATTTGGTATGTTTCTTCTTTATTTTTCGTATTTGTAATATGAATATATCCTTCATATCGACCTTGTTTTACACCAGCTGGAACATTAATTTTTGCTTCAATTTCATCTGATTTGCTAGCATCAAGAGTAATTGTTTCTGGGGTAGAAACTTTTACACCATTTGCGATAGCATCGTTAATAGAAGAAGAAGCTGGTGTATAAGAAATTTCTGTTTTAAATTCTTTCTTCTCTTGTTTATTATGGTTTTCAACTTTTATATTTCGTTTTTGTTCAAGAGCTTCACCATCTTTTTGATAAAACTTCCCGAATGCAATAGATCCAGTTTCTTCTGGTACTTCAATTACTTCATCATTTACAACTGTTTTTGTTTTATCTAGTACTTTAAAACTTGTTTCCGTATGAACGGCGTTGTAAGCATCTATTCGTCCAGCTCCAACTTCGTATACAGAATACTTTTCTTTTAAATCATCAGCCGTGTTCATAAGAGATGCTTTTACATCGAATGGAGAGTATTCTGGATGTTCTTGTAAAATAAGAGCAGCAACGCCCGCGATATGTGGAGAAGCCATGGATGTTCCTTGCATACGCTCATAGGAAACGTCATAGTTTTCACCCTCTTGTGGGTCATTAATATATTCAGGTACTGTTGAAAGGACAGCAACACCAGGAGCTGTAATATCAGGTTTAATATCATCATTTGATGTAACAGGGCCGCGTGAGCTAAAGTCTGCAAGATGATCGCCTTCTGTTTGAATATAAGTAAGTTCGCCAAAGCTAAAGGATTTATTACCTTGTTCGATTTGAGCTTTTAGTTTTTCACCGTCTTCTTTCGTTAAGCGGAATGCTGGAATGTATTTTGTACTTTCGCCAACGTAGAAAGGAATTTCTCCGGCTACATTGTTATAAATAATAACGGCTTTTGCACCTGCTTGTTTCGCATTCGCGATTTTTTCATCAAATGACAGTGTACCACGTGCAATAAGAGCGATTTTTCCTTTTACATCTTTTTTACTAAACTCGTTAGCCGTACCAATTCCTACCGATTCAATAGGTAAAGTTTGTCCCTTGAAATCCTCTATTTTATTAGTGAAGTTTTTGCCAAATAAAATCAAGTTAGGAAATTGTAATTGTCCAGCATGACCTGATAGTTTCGGTAAGGAAATAGAGCTATCGCTTGCCCCGACTGTAATCGCAAAGGGAGAAGCACCTGGTGATCCGAGTGTTGCTGGATTTGGTCCAGAGTTACCAGCGGCAACGACTGTAACAACACCAGAAAGCATTGCGTTGTTAACAGCGATAGACGTTGGATCAAGCGGATTGTTGCTCTCATCACCTAACGATAAGTTAATGACGTTCATACCGTCAGAAATAGATTTATCGATTGCAGCAATAATACCTGAACTAGCTCCACTTCCGTATGGACCGAGTACACGATAGTTATATAGTTCAATGTCAGGTGCAACACCTTTTACTGCGGAATCTGATTTGTTTTTCTTTTGAGCAGAAACGATACCTGCTACGTGAGTACCGTGGGCTGTGTAGAAGGAAGAACCACGATCATCAAATTCAGGAGCACCAGATTGTTGCCACTCTGTATAAGTTGTTTCCATAGGATCTGCGTCGTTGCTAATAAAGTCCCAACCTTTTACGGAGTTTGGATCTATCTTGCTAGAATCTTCGCCAGGTTTTGCGCGATAGCCTTTATACACGTCTTTTAAGTCAGGATGATTGTAATCAATACCTGTATCTAATACACCAACTTTAATTCCTTTTCCGGTAATACCTTCGTTATGTAACTTATCGACTCCAATTTGCGGAATGCTATCTGTTAGTTTTTGAGGTGCTTTTTGCTCAGATTGTTTTGGTAAATTTAATTTCACTTCGTAATCTTTCCAAATACGTTTTACAACACCAATCCGCAACAATTCTTCTACTGTATTTGCAGGTAATGTCAGCGCAACCCCATTTATCGCATGTTTATAAGAACGTTTAATTTGTACAGACTGGAAATTCCCTGACTTTACTGATGGGCTGAAGTGATAAAGACGTTTTAGTCCTTTTTGAAATTCCTCATGCTCTTGATCAATACGTGCCTTTATATTTTCAGGAGCAGCTTGTAACCCTTTTTCTTTTTGTTTTAATTCATTAATCTTTACTGGAGCTGTTTGAAATTCTACAATGATATTTACAGGCTCAGAACTACTCGTATTAATATCTGGCGAGATAGTAAAACCAGGATTGGCATCTAACGTTTGTAATGCCTGGCGCTGTTCTTTAGAAAGTTTTGATAGTAAAGACTGGGCGTTTGAAGAGTCAATTTGGTTAATAGGATTTTCAGCAAGTACATTGAATGGAAGGGCAGTTGAAAATAAAACGCCAGCCGTTACAATTCCGGTAACAAAACGATTTTTCTTTTTCATGTATAAGCCTCCGATAATTTATATTTTAAAATTTATTTCTCCGTGCCTGGTGTTTGCTTTGCATGGAATGTCCAGTTTAGCTGTAAGGAATCACCCTGGAATTTATTTTGATCTTGTTCGTTGTCTTCAAAGGAGAAGAGCACGTGTAAATAATCTGTTTCACCAGATTTAATACCGTCTATTAAGTTATGACGTTCTAGAGAAGTAGCTACATCCTCAGGTTTCATAGTTTTTAATTGTGATAGTTTTGTTTCCCACAAAATTTCATGATCATCGTTTGGATTAGATGGTTTTCCATCATTCACTAAAAATTTGACGATGATGTGATCGCCTAAATCTTCACCATTATTATTTTTCTTTACATCAGTAACTTCATAGGATGTTTCAAGTGCTACTTTTGCAATATCCAATGTCCCTTTATTTTCAAGCGCGAAATTCTTTTCAATAAAGTCACCTGGTTTTAAATCTTTCACATCAATAATTACACTTGGATTAATAGAAAGATCTAGTGTTCCAGCTTGAAATGAGTTACTAGATGTTTCAGAATCACTGAAGTAGGCGAATACACCGCCGAATGTAAGGGATAAGCCAAGCGTTGCTGTGACAACTCCCATTCCAACCTTTTGTTTTAATGACATAAGAAAGCCCCCTAATTAATTTTTATAGAGACTGTTCGCAACAAGGATAAATAAGTAAACATAGTAGTCCGCTATGAATTGTAGTTACGAAAAGTCGTTGTTCTTTATTGAGAACAAGTATATGCTTATAAAATTTCCATTTCAATAAAAATATGACAAAAAATGTTGAGAAACATTTTTTTATGACGGATTATTTTGTTGCGATTTTAAGTGGTAAATAACGTGAAAAAGAGGGTAAAGCGAATAAAATAGGTATTGAGAAATAAATAGTAAGGTGAAGGACTAATAAAAAATGAAGCGTTTTCAATGAATATTCGTCAAAATTCGATATTTTATATAGAAATGTGAAAAAAATTAAACATTTTTAAGAAAAAAACGTATATTTTTTATAAATTAACAAGGATATTTCAGTTTTTCGCAGAATTGGTAAAGTATAAAAAATTCTGTCATCTTAGTGAGGTGAGCATATTGAGTGTAATAAATTGTGAAGAAGTGAAACGAGATGAGTTTCATACCGAAAAGTACTATGACAGTTATAACATCTTTGGCGCACATATTGTGACGGAAGATGAGATGCGAGGTGTACGATTTACAGTATGGGCTCCTCATGCGAAAGCAATGAGTGTTGTTGGAGATTTTAATGAATGGGATTATGAGCAACATAAGATGCTGCAAGTGACAGAAGAGGGAATTTGGTCCCTATTTATACCGCATATAGAAGAAAGAGAAATATATAAATATGCGATTGAAACGATGGCTGGTGATGTCATTTTTAAGGCAGATCCGTATGCTGTGTATGCAGAAGTAAGACCGAATACGGCATCTGTAGTTTTTGATATAAAGGGATACGAATGGAATGATAAAAACTGGAGCCGTAAGAAAAAGAAAAAATCGGTTTATAAAGAAGCGATGACAGTTTATGAATTACATTTCGGTTCTTGGAAAAAGAAAGAAGATGGAACACTGTATTCTTACAGAGAAATGGCAGAAGAACTCATTCCTTATGTGGTGGAACATCAATTTACACATATTGAAATTATGCCGCTTGTTGAGCATCCATATGATCGTTCTTGGGGATACCAAGGGACGGGATATTATGCAGCAACGAGTAGATTCGGCACGCCATATGATTTGATGCATTTTGTCGATGAATGTCATAAATATGGAATCGGTGTCATTTTAGATTGGGTGCCGGGGCATTTTTGTAAAGATGCTCACGGTTTATATTTGTTTGATGGGACACCGACTTATGAATATAAAGATAAAGATGTGCAAGAAAATCCAGTATGGGGAACTGTTAACTTTGATTTAGGAAAGAGGGAAGTACGTAATTTCTTAATTTCAAATGCGTTATTTTGGATGCGATATTTCCATATTGATGGTTTCAGGGTGGATGCAGTTGCGAACATGCTGTACTGGAATAAAGAAGGACAAGAGCAAAGTAATGAGCACGCTGTTTCATTTTTACGAGAGTTAAATGAAGCGGTGTTTGCAGAGGATGAAGATTTTCTTATGACAGCAGAGGATTCAACAGCTTGGCCACTTGTAACAGCTCCAACATATGAAGGTGGGCTTGGATTCAATTACAAATGGAATATGGGCTGGATGAATGACGTGCTGAAATATATGGAATGTGCGCCAGAGTACAGAAAATATATTCATGATAAAATGACGTTCTCTTTACTATATGCTTACTCTGAAAATTTCATATTACCGCTTTCTCATGATGAAGTCGTTCATGGGAAAAAGTCGTTATTAAATAAAATGCCAGGAGACTACTGGGATAAGTTTGCTCAACTTCGTTTATTATATGGATATTTCTTTACTCACCCAGGAAAGAAATTACTTTTCATGGGAGGAGAATTCGGGCAGTTTGATGAGTGGAAAGACCTTGAAGATTTAGATTGGAATTTACATGATTTTGAAATGCATCGTTATATGCATGATTACTTTAAAGAGCTCATAGCATTGTATAAGCGCTCTAAACCACTTTGGCAGCTTGATCATTCGCGTGAAGGATTTCAGTGGATTGATGCTAATAATAATGAGCAAAGTATTTTCTCTTTTATCCGCCAAGGGGATAAACAAGAAGATGCGTTAGTTGTCGTATGTAATTTTACGAAAGCTACATATGAAAACTATAAAGTAGGTGTACCAGATTTCGAGTATTATAACGAGATTTTAAACAGTGATGCTGAGCAATATGGCGGATCAGGGCAAGTAAATAAGAAACGTCTTAAGGCGATTCAAGAACCGTATCATAATCAAACAGCACATGTAGAAATTACAATTCCACCATTTGGCGTATCCATATTACGACCAGTGAAGACGAGAAAGGGGAGCAAAAAACAAGATGGCTCAAAAACAAAAGTGCGTAGCAATGTTACTAGCAGGGGGAAAAGGTAGTCGATTAAGTGCATTAACAAAAAATTTAGCCAAGCCAGCTGTTCCATTTGGTGGTAAATATCGCATTATTGATTTTACGCTAAGTAACTGCGCGAATTCTGGTATTGAAACGGTTGGGATTTTAACGCAATATCAACCGCTAGAACTTCATAATTATATCGGAATTGGCAATGCGTGGGATTTAGACCGAGTAAGCGGTGGAGTCACAGTATTACCTCCTTATGCGGAGTCTTCAGGTGTGAAGTGGTACACAGGTACGGCAAGTGCCATTTATCAAAACTTAAACTATTTAAGTCAATATGAGCCAGAGTATGTTCTCATTTTATCAGGCGACCATATTTATAAAATGGATTACAGTAAAATGCTGGATTACCATATTGAGAAAGAAGCGGACGTTTCGATTTCTGTTATTGAAGTGCCTTGGGATGAGGCGAGTCGCTTTGGCATTATGAATACGAACGAAGAGATGGAGATTGTTGAATTTGAGGAGAAACCGCAATTTCCAAGAAGTAATCTTGCATCAATGGGAATCTACATTTTTAACTGGGCAATTTTGAAAGAGTATTTAGAAATGGATGCAAGAAACCCTGAATCTAGTAATGATTTCGGAAAAGATGTACTTCCGCTTTTATTAGATGAAGGGAAGAAGCTAATGGCGTATCCGTTTGAAGGATATTGGAAAGATGTTGGTACAGTGAAGAGCTTATGGGAAGCGAATATGGATTTACTGCGCGATGAAACATCGCTGAATTTAAACGACCGTGACTGGCGTATTTATTCTGTTAATCCAAACGAACCGCCTCAATATATTGCTGAAAAGGCAAAAGTAGAAGAATCACTTATTAACGAAGGGTGCGTCATTGAAGGGGATGTGAAGCATTCTGTCTTATTCCAAGGGGTGACGGTGGAAGAAGGTAGTATGGTTATTGATTCTGTCGTTATGCCAGGAGCGAAGATTGGAAAAAATGTTGTAATTGAAAGAGCGATTGTTGGATCGGAAATGGTTATTGAAGATGGAACAATTATTCGTCCAGAAAAGAATGTTGACGATGTAGTACTTATTGCTGAAGGGAAATAGAAAAGGGGGATGAAATGAATGGGAGAAAAAATGTTAGGAATTATTAATGCAACGGGAAGTTTTCTTTCCTTAAAGAAAGTAACAGGGCATCGTTCACTAGCGGCGTTACCGTTTGGGGGCCGTTATCGACTCATTGATTTCATGCTTTCAAATATGGTGAATTCTAATATTCATAGTGTGGCAGTTTTTACAAGCCATAAAAACCGTTCACTAATGGACCACGTTGGTTCAGGAAAACAGTGGGATTTAGATAGAAAACGAGACGGACTGTTTTTATTCCCCCCAAATTGCCAATGTGACCAAGATGAATTTGGATCTTTTGCACATTTTAGAAGACATATTGATTATTTTCTAAGAAGCAGAGAAGAGTACGTCGTTATTACGAATAGCCATCTCGTAACAGCATTAAATTTTCAAGCAGTGTTAGAGCGACATATACATACGGCAGCTGATATTACGGAAGTTTGCCATGAAGGGGTTTCACTTCAAACATACGTGTTAAAGAAACAATTATTGTTAGACTTATTTGAGGCATATAAAGATATGGAGCAATATAGCTTATTCGATGTAGTGAGAGAAAAGCGCGGGAAATCACTGCATATTGCTACATATGAGCATACAGGATATGTAGCTATTATTGATTCGATTGAAAGCTACTATAAACATAGCTTAGAAATTTTGCAACCTGCTATTTGGAAGCAAGTATTTAAGAAAGAAGCACCAATCTTTACGAAAGTAAAAGATGAACCACCAACTCGTTATGTAAAGGGTGCAGCTGTGAAAAATACAATGATTGCAAACGGCAGTATTATCGAAGGTGAAGTAGAAAATAGTGTTGTCTCCCGTTCTGTTAAAATTGGGAAAGGTTCAATTGTTCGTAATAGCATTATTATGCAAAAGAGCCAAATTGGAGATAACTGTATAATAGACGGTGTTATTATTGATAAAGACGTGAAAATTGGTGACGGTGTTGTCTTAAAAGGAAACGCCGATGAGCCATACGTTGTAGAAAAAGGAAGCGTTCAAAACAGTACGATTAATAGTTATTCTTAAGAAATCAGTGGGGGTCTTTCCTCCACTGATTAAAGTTTTAATTTAAATGAAAACTCGAAGGGAGGAAGCTGCAAGGGAAGTAGTAGAAGCTTTTCGTGCAGTGGGACAACAAGTGAATATTTTATTTGCAGTATCAGAATGTGTACCATTTGTGAAATCGGGAGGATTAGCTGATGTAGCAGGTGCGCTCCCAAAAGAGCTAAAAAAATTAGGTGTGGAAGTTCGCATTATACTCCCGAATTATAGTCTTATTCCGCAAAAATTAAGGGATGGATGTACGCTACATAAAGTAATTAACGTCCCGCTTGGCTGGAGAAATCAATATTGTGGAATTTTAAAAGGTGAGCAAGACGGGATTACGTATTACTTAATAGATAATGAATATTATTTTAAGAGAGATTCTCTGTATGGTCATTATGATGATGGAGAGCGTTTTTCTTATTTCTCGAAAGCAGTATTAGAGTGTATCCCGCACCTTGATTTCGAGGTGGATGTTCTTCATAGCCATGATTGGCATACAGCTATGGTGAATTTTTTACTGCGTGAAAAGTATCAAGATAACCCATTATATGAGCATATTAAAACGGTATATACGATTCATAACTTGCAGTTCCAAGGTGTATTTCCTCCTGAAGTGATGTACGACTTGTTAGAGCTTGGTGATGAATATTTTCATAGTGAGCAGTTAGAGTTTTATGGAAATGTGAACTTTATGAAGGGTGGTATTATCGCTTCGGATCAAATTACAGCGGTTAGCCCGACGTACAAAGAAGAAATTCAATATGAATTTTTCGGTGAGAAGTTAGATGGATTACTACGAAAATATAATGATAAGCTTAGCGGCATTGTAAATGGAATTGATACGAGCGTATATAATCCCGAAACGGATTCCTATATTACTGCTCAGTACGATGCGGATTCATTATATGAAAAGAATGAAAATAAACGCGCCTTGCAGCGTTATTTTGGTTTGCCAGAAAAAGAAGATACACCGATTATTTCAATGGTAACGAGATTAACGAAGCAAAAAGGTCTTGATTTAGTACGTACTGTATTTCGTGAAATAATGGAGGAAGATGTACAATGTATTATTTTAGGATCAGGTGATTCGGAATATGAGCAATTCTTTGAGTGGATGGCATACGAGTATCCTGAGAAGGTAAAAGTGTATATCGGTTTTAATGAGGAATTAGCTCACCAAGTGTATGCGGGAAGTGATTTATTCTTAATGCCATCACTATTTGAACCGTGTGGACTGGGACAACTTATCGCATTAGCGTATGGTACGATTCCAATTGTAAGGGAAACAGGTGGATTAAATGATACTGTACAATCTTATGACGAAGAAACTGGAGAAGGAAATGGTTTCAGTTTCACGAACTTTAATGCACATGACATGTTGCACACGGTTCTTCGTGCAATTGAATTTTATCATGATAAACCGGTATGGGATAGGCTTGTAAAACAAGCGATGACTGAAGATTATAGCTGGGAGAAATCAGCTCTTGCTTATAAGAAATTGTATAAAAGTCTCATGGAATAACATGTAGGTGGTGAAGAAATGTTTACTCATGTTGAAAGTTTCAAATCAGCTTTTCTAGAAAAGTTAGAAACGATGTATGGTAAAAGTTTCAAAGACTCTACAACTCGTGATCAATACAACACGCTTGGGTACATGGTGCGTGAGTATATGAATAGTCAATGGATTGCAACGAATGAAAGTTATCGATCTGGAGAGCGAAAGCAAATGTATTACTTATCCATTGAGTTTTTACTTGGGCGTTTGCTTGGAAGTAACATATTAAATTTAGGTATCAGGGATGTATGTGAGCAAGGACTTTCTGAGCTTGGCATTTCTTTGCAACAGTTAGAAGAGGTGGAAGCAGATGCAGGTCTTGGAAATGGTGGACTTGGACGATTAGCAGCCTGTTTCCTTGATTCACTTGCATCGTTAAACTTACCAGGTCATGGCTGTGGAATTCGTTACAAACACGGCTTATTCGATCAAAAAATTGTGGATGGTTATCAAGTTGAATTTCCAGAACAGTGGCTTCTTCATGAAAACGTATGGGAAGTAAGAAGGCATGATCAAGCTGTAGAAGTAAGCTATTTCGGCAATGTTGAACCACTCTACATTGATGGACGTTTAGAGTTCAGGCATACGAATGCAGAAGTAATTATGGCAGTACCATATGACGTTCCAGTAGTAGGTTATGAGACGAGTACTGTAAATACACTTAGACTTTGGAATGCGGAACCAGTTCCTTTCCCGCAAAATTGCAAAGATATTTTGAAATATAAGCGTGAAACAGAGGCGGTATCGGAGTTTTTATATCCAGATGATACGCATGATGAGGGGAAAATACTTCGTTTGAAACAACAGTATTTCCTCGTATCAGCAAGCTTGCAAAATATCGTTCGTTTGCATAGAGAAAGATATGGTGACCTTCGTCAATTACATGAGAAAATTGCGATTCATATTAATGATACACATCCAGTTTTGGCGATTCCAGAACTAATGCGTATTTTATTAGATGAAGAAAAACTAGCGTGGGAAGAAGCTTGGCACATAACGACGCAAACGATTTCTTATACGAATCATACGACGTTATCAGAAGCACTTGAGAAGTGGCCAATTCACATTTTCAAACCGTTATTACCGAGAATTTATATGATTATTGAAGAGATTAATGAACGTTTCTGTCATGAACTTTGGGAACGTTATCCGTATGAATGGCATCGTATTGAAGAGATGGCGATTATTGCGCATGATCTTGTGAAAATGGCTCATTTGGCAATTGTCGGTAGCCATAGCGTAAACGGTGTAGCAAAAATTCATACGGAGATTTTAAAACAACGTGAAATGCGATTGTTTTATGAGTTTTATCCAGATAAGTTTAATAATAAAACGAATGGAATCGCTCATAGACGCTGGTTAATGAAGGCGAATCCACAGCTGACAAACCTTATTTCAGAGGCGATTGGAACAGAGTGGAAGAAAGAACCGATTAAGCTTCAAGAGCTACAATTAGTTCAATACGATGCGAGTTTCCAAGAGAAATTTGCAGAGGTAAAACAAGAGCGTAAAGAGATTTTAGCGGAGCGTATTCATAATACAATGGGGATTACAATTGATCCTAATTCTATTTTTGATGTGCAAGTAAAAAGACTACATGCTTACAAACGACAATTGTTAAACGTTCTTCATATTTTATATTTGTATAACCGTTTGAAAGAGGATGCTAGTTTTACATTTTATCCGCGTACTTTTATCTTTGGAGCGAAAGCGTCACCTGGCTATTACTATGCGAAAAAGATTATTAAATTAATTAATGAACTCGCAAGGAAAGTGAATAATGATCCGTATGTAAGCCAGTATATGAAAGTTATCTTTCTAGAAAACTATCGAGTGTCTTTAGCGGAAGATATATTCCCAGCGGCCGATGTCAGTGAACAAATTTCAACAGCGAGTAAAGAAGCATCCGGAACAGGGAATATGAAATTTATGATGAATGGTGCGATTACGCTCGGCACGTTAGACGGAGCAAATATTGAAATAAAAGATAGAGTCGGTGATGATAACTGTTTCATTTTCGGTTTAACGGCCGAAGAAGTTCTTCATTACTATCAAAATGGTGGATATCGTGCAAGTGATTATTATCACCACAATGGGCACATTAAAAAGGTGGTAGATCAGTTAACGAATGGTTTCTTTGCACAGTCGGGAGCTGAATTTGAAGCAATTTACGATTCTCTCGTTATTCAAAATGATGAGTATTTCGTTCTGCGAGATTTTGGTCCATATGCGGAAAGGCAAGAAGCTGTTGGTAGAGCTTATGAAAACCGAACGAAGTGGCTAGAAATGTCAATTTTAAACATTGCACAATCTGGTCATTTTGCGAGCGATCGAACGATTTTACAGTATAGTAATGAGATTTGGGGTATTGGTAATACAGTTACACAAATTTAAAGAGATTGCTAGGTCGGAAAAGGCTATATGAAATTTATATCGGCGATTTGTAAGGTATATCAGCGATTCTTAACTTTTATCGGCGGTTTTCACATTTTATCGACCGATACTTAAAATATATCAGCGATTTTTAAGATATATCGATTTACCGACAAAAAATGACACTAATAAATAAACCGAGCTTAAACTTATTAAGCTCGGTGTTCTTTTTTGCTTAAGAAAGAAATGGGATAGCAGTATATATGATACCTGTTCCATCATATTCTCCTGTCGCAAAGTATGAAAATGTAAAGAAACCCGTAAACGAAAAAATTACAATGAGAAAAAGTGCAAAGATAAATTTTAGCATGTAAGGTCCCCTCATCCAAAAATAACTTCATATATTATTATAGTATAAGGATATTTAATTTCCAATTGTTTACTGGTTAAAAATGAGAAGTCAGACATGTTTTGTATGTTGTCATGGCATGATTATTTGCAATAGATTTTGTGTTTTTTGTAAAAGTCATGTTGTGATGAACGTGTGCATATTCCCAGTCTTGTTCATTAAAATGGACATTGCGCGGGGGGAGAAGAGGAACGACGTCAAATAAATTAACAAAGCGAAAGCTACTAGCTACTTGTAGTTTATAATAATTACGAAATGCAATATCGCCCACTTTTGGGGAGGCAAATGTATAAAGACCGTACTGTGCGAAGGCGGTGTTGATACGCGCATCAAGTATATGTAGTGTGGCAAGCGCGCCGCCTAAGCTATGACCTGTTGCAAGAAGTTTTTTATGGGCTGGTAGTGATACGAGCATATCCATAATAGAATCCCGGCAAGACTCATAAATGGAAAGAAAACCGTTATGGACATTTCCGCTATTTAAAGCATATGGATATGGTTTTTGGTTAACGAGTGAATCGATAATCCAGTCTGTATCTGTTTGTGTCCCGCGAAAAGCTACAATAATCGTATCCTCAGATTCTAATATGAATCCGAACCATTCTGTCGTTTGAATGGTTTTTCCTTGAAAGCCTTGTACATATTGAAAACCATCTGGTATTTCAAAAATCCCATTTTGTTTATATTGTTCATATGTTAACTCACAACAAGAAGCTAACAGTATGGCAGTATCTTTATCAAAGGATAAAGGAGTACGCATTAAGGGAGCCTCCTTAAGAAAAGGTATAGTTCAATATATGCAGTGAGGGACTTGATTCATTCTTTTGGAGAGTTTTGAAAATGAGGCGTATACATTTAGTTACGTGAGGGAAAAGAGTAAAAGTATAGTTTACCAAAATAAAAAGCGCCCCATAAGGGCACCCTTTTACTCTTTCCCATCTAATAAACGACCAAGTCCACCTAAAACGCTACCTTCACCACTGCCTTGAGCAGCTGGGCTTGTCAGTCGTGCTGCTAAGCGGCTAAGTGTTAAGGACTGGATCCAAACTGTTCCAGGGCCTTCTAACGTTGCAAAGAATAAACCTTCGCCGCCAAATAGAGCTGTTTTTACTTTTCCAACGAACTCGACATCGTAGTTAACGTCTTTTGTCATGGCAACGAGACAACCTGTATCAATGCGAAGTTTTTCGCCAGGCTTTAATTCACGTTTATATACAGTTCCGCCTGCGTGCATGAAAGCAAGTCCATCACCTTCAAGTTTTTGCATGATGAAACCTTCACCACCGAAGAAACCAGTTCCTATTTTTTTCGTAAACTCAATGCCGATAGAAACGCCTTTTGCGGCACAAAGAAACGCATCTTTTTGACAAACTACTTTCCCTTGATATTCTGTTAAATCTACAGGAATAATTTTACCCGGATAAGGAGCAGCAAAGGATACGTGACGTTTGCCGTGACCTGTATTTGTGAATACAGTCATAAACATGCTTTCACCTGTAACGAGACGTTTACCAGCGCCCATTAACTTTCCGAATAAGCCTCCAGATGGTCCAGAACCATCCCCGAAGATTGTTTCCATTTCGATGTAATCTTCCATCATCATCATTGCTCCAGCTTCTGCGATAACGCTTTCTTCTGGGTCTAACTCAATTTCAACAAACTGCATATCATCGCCGTATAATTTATACTCGATTTCATGTGCTTGCATTCTTTTCACCTCATAAATATGTAGTAATTATATTGTACAGAAATTATTAGAATTAGAACACTATAGTTTTGTTAATTTTCCAATAAAATATGAATATGGAAATTCAACATTATATTAAAATTATAAAAAAATGATGGAATGAAAGTGTTCTCATTTGACGTTTTTGATATAGCGTGATATAGTGAAGTCACTATTGAGCTACATAATGTGGTACGGAAATAAAGCACGTTGAATTAAAGGCTGTAAGCTTGTTATACATTCATGTCCTTTATATCCACCTTTTCATGTGGATTCATAGTTTCATTTTTATTTAGGAGGTACATGACATGCAAACAGGTAAAGTTAAATGGTTTAACAGCGAAAAAGGTTTCGGTTTCATCGAAGTTGAAGGTGGAGACGATGTATTCGTTCACTTCTCAGCTATCCAAGGTGACGGATTCAAAACTTTAGAAGAAGGTCAAGAAGTTTCTTTCGAAATCGTTGAAGGTAACCGTGGACCACAAGCTGCTAACGTTACAAAAAACTAATTAGCTAGCGATAAAAAGCATTCCGATTTTCGGAATGCTTTTTTTTATTCTTTGGAACTCGACTCATTTGAAGATAATTCGCCCTTAAAGGTGCGGTCTTCAAAGTCATCAAGCATCTGTTCATATTCTTCATGCTCTTCCGTAGCGAAAACTTGCGGATTTTTCCCATACATATCTGTACCGATAAAGTTCTCAAAATCCTCTACGTAGCCTACATTCTCTTCGCTATTTACGTACATGCCATTATAGTTTTTTGAATCTCGTCTTTCTAAATCTGCTGGTGTTTCGGATGTTCCGTAATTGGCAACATCTTGCCATGAATCCTCAGCATCGTACCCTACAGAATGATTTTCGTCATGTTTGTGAAAAGAAGGAGACAACACTTCTTCTTCAACTGGTCGTGTATCCATATTTAATTTATTTGTCGTGTGCTGGATGCATGTTGTAGCAGTCGGCATTGCTTCTAACCTTTCAAATGGAATTTCTTCGCCAGACACTTCGCAAATGCCGTACGTACCCGCTTCTATTTTTTGCAGGGCATGTTTCGTATCTTCTAGCTGTTTATGCCAAAGTTCAATCAGTCCGAAGTCTTTTTCACGTTCATATAGCTCTGTTGCCATATCAGCCGGATGGTTATCGTAGCTAGATAATTCTCCAACGGAATCGCGTTCAGATGCACGATCTTCATTTTCATGTGTTTGTATCGTTTGCTCTAGTTCTTGTTTTTGTTTTTCTAAAACGGATTTAAATTGATTTATTTGTTGTGGAGTTAACATAGTCGTCCACCTTCCTACAATTCAGTTTCTTTACATAGTATGAGCGTTGCGAGTAGGAATTATGAGCTGAAATTGGTATATGAAAAAGGAGCCGCATTAGCGGCTCCTTTTAAAGGAAATATCCAAGTAATAATCCGATTCCCATAAGGAGACCGAAGATTGTATTTGTTTTTGCTGTTGCTATCATCGCAGGTACCATTTCCATTGGAATGCTTTTGCCGATAAAGCCTTTCGTCGCTTTAAATGCTTTCGGGGCACTTAAAAATACGATAAGCATCCATGGTGATACGATGCCCACGATAATTAAAGCAATTGTCCAAATGTAGGAAACGATGAACATAGAAGCAAGTACACCAACGGCTCTTTCACGTCCAACGAGAATGGCTAACGTTTTACGACCATTTTCTTTATCGCCATCTAAGTCACGGATGTTATTAGCTAGTAAAATGGCACCAATTAAAATGGAGCTTGGAATAGATAGTAAAACGACTTCTGATGTTACAGTTCCAGTTTGAATAAAGAATGAAATCCCGATAATAATGACACCCATAAATAATCCGGCTGTTAACTCTCCAAATGGTGTATAGGCAATTGGAAGTGGGCCGCCTGTATAAAGGTAAGCAACGGCCATACAAACAAGACCGATTGCCGCAAGCCACCAGCTAGAATTCATACAAATATACACACCTAATAGTATTGCGATGCCGAAAAATCCAAATGCTAAGTTAAGCACTGTTTTTGGCTGAATGCCATCGCGAACGATAGCGCCGCCGATACCGACTGAACCTTCGTGATCAAGTCCTCTTTTATAATCAAAGTATTCATTAAACATGTTTGTTGCTGCCTGAATGAGAAGACAAGCAAGAAGCATTATAAGGAAAAGAGGGAGATGTATTTGATTTATACCTCCGACCTGCATTGCATAGGCTGTTCCGATGAAAACAGGAACGAAAGCTGCTGTTAATGTATGGGGACGTAGTAAACTCCACCAAATGCGCCAGCCTGTTTGCTTACTTGGCTTTGGCGCCGTAGGAGAGGAATTCGTTTCGACGTTCATTTCCATGTTGAATCCTCCTTTGGTCACATATTGTACACAACTAAGTGTAGAAAAAGCATCATTTAGTGTCAACGTTTATTTTCTAGGAAGAGAAGGTGAATTTCTCAGAAATGCTAAACGTTGACAGGCCTTTCGTTTGAGGTGTATCTTAAAATCAAGCGTAATTATGACTATTTTTCGCCCATAGGGGGGAGACAATTGTGATTCAAACGAAACAAATAGGCTTGCAAGAAATTCTAAGTGCGGCCATTAAGCGTGCAACTGATGAAAAAATATTGGTGAGCTTCGTAAAACAAATAGACTGGATGGATCCGCTTCTGTTTTATGCAGCAGGAAAAAGGGTTGCATTCGAAAATAGATGTTATTTTGCAGACCCAGCGCAGCATGTAATATTTGCTGGAATTGGCTCTGTTTTCACTATAGCAACTGCTTCTCACAAACGCTTTCAAACTGCTCGTGACGAGTGGGATAAAGTAAAAGAGAAAGCATTTGTACAAAGGGAAAAATACGAGTTTGGAACAGGTCCTCTTTTATTTGGTGGATTTTCATTTGACCAAGAAAAAGAGAAAACAGATTTATGGAAAGAATTTGATGATACGACATTTTCACTACCAGCATTTTTATTAACTGTAAAAAATGAAAAAGCATGGTTAACAATGAATACATTCGTTTCAGCAACAGATTGTGCAGAAACTCTTTATAACGAAATTGTTTCTTTAGAAGAGAAAATTTTTGAGGAGAGTAAATGTGCACTAGAAGGATCAAAATTAACAGTTACTTCTAAAGTAGAAGTGGATCCGAAAGGCTGGATGAAGGCCATTGAGAAAGTGCAAGATGAAATGAAGCAGGGGAACGTACAGAAGGTTGTATTAGCGAGGGAGTTAAAAGTAGAGATGAATCACCATATTGATTCTGCTCTTGTTTTAGAAGCACTTCGCATTGGACAACCAGATTGTTACGTATTTTCTTTTGATTATAAAGGAGCATGCTTCTTAGGAGCGACGCCAGAGAGATTAATTCGCAAAGAAGATGAGAAGTTTACTTCGATGTGTCTTGCTGGTTCAACTGGTCATGGTCAATCTATAGAAGAAAGTAAGCGAAATAGTAATGCGCTTCTTCATGATGAAAAGAATTTAGCTGAACACGGTTATGTTGTGAACATGATCAGGTCGGTATTAAATGAGCACTGCGAATTCGTTAATATTCCGGAACGTCCAGGTCTATTAACAACGAAAAACTTAATTCATTTATATACGCCTGTAGAGGCAAAAGGCGACGCGAGTCTTTTAACGATGGTAGAAGAATTACATCCAACACCAGCTCTTGGCGGGACACCTCGTTTAGAAGCGATGAAACTAATTCGTGATGTTGAATTGTTAGACAGAGGATTATATGGTGCACCGATTGGCTGGATAGATGATGAAGGAAATGGTGAATTTGCGGTTGCACTTCGCTGCGGATTATTAAATGGAGAGAAAGCATCCTTATTTGCCGGTTGCGGAATTGTAATTGATTCAGTACCGCAACTTGAATATGAAGAAACAAGTTTGAAGTTTAGACCGATGCTTGGTGCTTTGGAGGAATTAATGAAATGAACAATCATATAGAAGCATTATCATATTATTTAGGCGCGTTCGTGGATGAACTGACGCGTCTAAATGTATGTGATGTTGTCATTAGTCCAGGCTCACGGTCAACGCCGATTGCTCTACTAATGGAACAACATGAAGGAATGAACACATATTTACATGTAGATGAAAGATCTGCAGGATTTTTTGCGCTCGGTATCGCAAAAGCGAAAAAACGTCCGGTCGCATTATTATGTACGTCAGGAACGGCTGCAGCGAACTATTATCCAGCTGTATGTGAAGCTTTTCATTCGCGAGTGCCGCTTATTGTCTTAACAGCAGATAGACCGCATGAATTAAGAGATGTCGGTGCACCACAAGCGATGAATCAAATTAATTTATACGGTACGTTTGTGAAGCAATTTACAGAGATGGCACTTCCAGAAGCGAGTGAAGCGATGTATCATTACGCTCGCA
Source organism: Bacillus sp. TE9106W (assembly GCF_054062215.1). Classification (NCBI taxonomy): domain Bacteria; kingdom Bacillati; phylum Bacillota; class Bacilli; order Caryophanales; family Bacillaceae; genus Bacillus; species Bacillus sp. TE9106W. Next base: position 124,313 of record NZ_JBSSFA010000012.1, on the reverse strand, counting down.
TGACAACGCAGCGCATGATAGCAAGTGCTTGTTTAGCACCGCAAGGACCTGTTCATCTTAATTTTCCAGTTCGTGAACCGCTTATCCCGGACTTCTCATTAGAAAGTTTATGGGATAAAGGACGCGGGGAATATACAGGAGTAGTTCAGCAAGGGAACGCGGTGATGCCGAGTGAATATGTAGATTCTCTTGTAGGGCGCCTTTCACATATGAAAAAGGGGCTTATTATTTGTGGAGATGATAGTCATTCAGAAATCGCAGCGTTTGCAACGCAACTAGCTGAAAAAACGGGATATCCAATATTAGCGGATCCACTTTCTAACATTCGTAGCGGACACCACGATAAAACGATGGTAATCGACTGTTACGATACATTTTTACGCAATGAGTTGTTAAAGGAAACGTGGAAGCCGGACGTTTTAATTCGCTTTGGTGGTATGCCTGTTTCAAAAGCATTAACGCAGTTCATTAAAAAACAAACGAAAGCTGTTCATATCGTAGTTGACGAATCTGGACAATGGAGAGATCCAGCTCTTGTTGCAACAGAAGTTGTTCAAGCAAGTGATATTGCATTTTGCAGTGCACTAATAGAAAAAATGCCAGTTATGAAAAAGAATGATTGGTTCCGAATGTGGCAACATATAAACGAAAAAACGAAGGAAACGCTTCGTGAAATGGAAACATATGATACGGCGTTTGAAGGAAGGGTCATTACGGATATTGTCCGCGTATTACCAGAAGGGGCAACGTTATTTGCGAGTAATAGTATGCCAATTCGTGATACAGATTCATTCTTTTTCACATCGGATAAAAATATTCAAGTGATGGCTAACCGTGGTGTAAATGGGATTGATGGAATCATTTCGACAGCTTTAGGAGCGAGCATGATTTGCGATCCGCTCGTATTAGTAATCGGTGATTTATCATTTTATCACGATTTAAATGGATTATTAGCCGCAAAATTACATGAATTAAATATAACAATTGTCGTTGTAAATAATGACGGTGGTGGTATTTTCTCATTCTTACCGCAATATGAGAAAAAGGAACACTTCGAATCGTTATTTGGAACACCGATTGGGCTTGATTATGAGCATGTTGTTACAATGTACGGTGGTTCATTTAGCCGTGTAAATGGTTGGGAGCAATTCCGTGAAGAAGTACAAAAGGGAGCAACGACAGAAGGTTTACACGTTGTAGAAATTTGTACGAACCGTGATGAAAACTTAACATTGCACCGTACGTTATGGGCAAAAACACAGGACATCATTACTACATCGTTGCAAGGTGAATCAAAATGAACGTAACGCTGCAAGGTGTATCGTATGAATATGAAGTAGTCGGAAGCGGAGAACCACTTCTACTTCTTCATGGTTTTACGGGAAGCATGGAAACGTGGCGTTCATTCGTTCCTTCTTGGAGCGAGCAATTTCAAGTTATTTTAGTAGACATTGTTGGGCACGGAAAAACAGAAAGCCCTGAAGATGTGACGCATTATGATATTCGAAATGCGGCATTGCAAATGAAAGAACTACTAGATTTCCTTCATATTGAAAAAGCGCACATACTCGGCTATTCAATGGGCGGTAGACTGGCGATTACGATGGCATGTCTATATCCGGAATATGTACGTTCTCTTTTATTAGAAAATTGTACAGCTGGGCTTGAAAGGGAAGATGAGCGAAAAGAACGCTGTGAAAAAGATGAGCGACTTGCCGATAAAATCGAGCGAGAAGGCATCGAAAGTTTTGTAACAATGTGGGAAAATATTCCGCTGTTTGAAACGCAAAAAAGTTTAGCACAAAACGTACAAGAAGCAGTGCGAAAAGAACGACTTGCTAACAATTCAAACGGACTTGCAAATAGCTTGCGCGGCATGGGAACAGGGGCTCAGCCTTCATGGTGGAATGAGCTGCAAAACTTAAAGATGCCTGTTCTTTTAATGAACGGAGAGTATGATGAAAAGTTCTTTCGCATATTAAAAAATATCGAAAAATGCGTCTCTGACGCGAAATTTGTCAAAATTGATGGTGCTGGCCATGCAATTCATGTGGAACAACCGGAAAAGTTTGATACAATAGTAAAGGGATTTCTAAAAACTATGCAGTGATGCTTTTTTCAGTTAAGAATGAAGTTACACTTATAGAGGAGATCAGAAATATACAAGGAGGTAGTTGTAATGGCTATTGAATGGGTAAAAGAAGGCAATTACGAAGATATTATTTATTCAACATACAATGGTATCGCGAAGATTTCGATTAACCGCCCTGAAGTACATAACGCATTCCGTCCTAAAACGGTAATGGAGTTAATCGATGCTTTTGCACACGCTCGTGATGATGCAAATGTTGGCGTTATCATTTTAACAGGTGAAGGTGGACGTGCATTCTGTTCTGGCGGCGACCAAAAAGTTCGCGGTCATGGTGGATATGTAGGTGACGACCAAATCCCTCGTTTAAACGTATTAGACTTACAACGTCTAATTCGCGCAATTCCTAAACCAGTTATCGCAATGGTAGCAGGTTATGCAATCGGTGGTGGACACGTACTTCATATCGTATGTGACTTAACAATCGCTGCAGACAACGCTGTATTCGGACAAACAGGTCCTAAAGTAGGAAGCTTTGACGGTGGATACGGAGCTGGTTACCTAGCTCGTATGGTAGGCCACAAGAAAGCTCGCGAAATTTGGTACCTATGCCGTCAATACAACGCTCAAGAAGCGCTTGATATGGGCTTAGTAAACACAGTAGTACCATTAGAAGAACTTGAAGCAGAAACAGTACAATGGGCACAAGAAATCTTAGCAAACAGCCCAATGGCACTTCGTTTCCTAAAAGCTGCATTCAACGCAGACACAGACGGTCTAGCTGGTATTCAACAACTAGCTGGAGATGCAACGTTATTGTACTACACAACTGACGAAGCAAAAGAAGGTCGCGACGCGTTCAAAGAAAAACGCAGTCCGGACTTCGGTCAATTCCCTCGTTTCCCGTGATCAAACCAAAAGCGGAAGCGGCTCGCTTAGAATGTGAGGGGGATGGAGCTTCTGACGTAGAGGCGCTTTTTGCCTCGTAGGAAGAAGTGAAGCCACCGAACATTCTAGCCGCTGTAGCTGGATGAGATCAAAAGCGGAAGCGACTCGCTTAGAACACGAGGGCGTTGGAACTCCTGACGTAGAGGCGCTTTTTGCCTCGTAGGAAGGCGTGAAACGACCGACTGTTCTAGCCGCTGTAGCTGGATAAGATCAAACCGGAAACAAAACAACTAAGAGACTTGATGTCATATCAAGTCTCTTTCTTTCATGAAAGGAGAATGAATGATGGAGACCATGCCAAATTGGTTAAAGCAACGTGCATTTTTAACACCAGATCGCACTGCAATTGAAATAGAGGAAGAGAAAGTTACTTTTATGCAGCTGCATGAAAAAGTAGTATCTGTTTGTGAACACCTCACGCATGTAGGAGTGAAGCGTGGGCAAAAGGTGGCTGTTCTGATGAAAAATGGTATGGAGATGATTACAGTTATTCACGCCCTATCTTACGTAGGTGCAGTAGCTGTGCTTTTAAATACGCGTCTTTCAAGAGAAGAGCTACTTTGGCAAATGGATGATGCTGAAGTGATTTGTTTAGTGACAAATCAAGACTTTGATGCTAAAGATATTCCTGTCTATTCATTCGCCGAAGTGATGAATGGGCCGAAAGGGGAAGCCTCTATACAAGAAGAGTTTTCTTTAGAAGAAGCGATGACAATTATTTATACGTCAGGGACGACAGGGAAACCGAAAGGCGTTATTTTAACGTACGGGAATCACTGGGCAAGCGCGGTTGGTTCTTCGCTTAATTTAGGACTGCGTGATGATGATTGCTGGTTAGCTTGTATGCCGATGTTCCACGTTGGCGGACTATCTCTTTTAATGAAAAATATTATGTACGGCATGCGCATTTTACTCGTTCCGAAATATGATGCTGATTTTATTCATAAAGCACTTCAAACGAGAGGCGTTACGATTATTTCTGTCGTTTCTAAAATGTTAACTGATTTATTAGAGCGACTTGGAGAAGGAACATATCCATCTTCTTTACGATGTATGTTACTTGGCGGAGGACCAGCACCGAAACCATTATTAGAAACGTGTGTTGATAAAGGGATTCCTGTATATCAAACGTACGGTATGACAGAAACGTCTTCGCAAATTTGTACGTTATCCGCGGATTACATGTTAACGAAAGTAGGATCTGCCGGCAAACCACTATTTCAATGCCAACTTCGTATTGAAAAAGACGGCGTAGTAGTGCCGCCATTTGCAGAAGGCGAGATTGTCGTAAAAGGACCAAACGTAACAGGCGGTTACTTTAACCGTGAAGATGCAACGCGTGAGACAATTCAAAACGGATGGCTTCATACTGGTGACCTCGGTTATTTAGATGAAGAAGGATTTTTATACGTATTAGATCGCCGTAGTGATTTAATTATTTCTGGCGGAGAGAATATATATCCGGCTCAAATTGAAGAAGTGTTGCTTTCTCATCCGATGGTAGCGGAAGCTGGTGTTGTCGGTATGACTGATGATAAATGGGGACAAGTACCCGCTGCTTTTGTTGTAAAAAGTGGAGAGATAACAGAAGAAGAAATTCTTCATTTTTGCGAGGAGAAATTAGCGAAATATAAAGTGCCGAAAAAAGCGTGTTTCTTAGAGGAATTACCACGAAACGCTTCGAAAAAATTGTTAAGACGAGAGTTAAGACAATTAGTGGAGGAGATGTAAGTGGAAATAAAAAAAGCGACACTTCATATAACGGAAATGCCACTCGTCATCCCGTTTGCTGCAAGCTACGGAACGTATGAAAAACGTGAGAGTATCGTCATTGAATTAGAAGATGAGGACGGGTACATTGGATTTGGCGAAGTCGTTGCTTTTTCTGAACCGTGGTATACGGAAGAAACGGTGAAGACGGCGCTGCACGTACTGCAAGACTTTTTATTGCTGGATTTATTAAAAACTGAAATTTCTCATCCGAATGAAGTGCCAATTTTGTTTCAGCATATAAAAAGAAACCGAATGGCAAAGGCCGGAATTGAAGGGGCTGTTTGGGATTTATATGCGAAGCGTCAAAAGAAATCGTTAGCGACATTGCTTGGCGGAACGAAGTCTGAAATTGAAGTCGGTGTTGTGATCGGGATCAATACGATTCCGGTTATGTTAAAACAAATCGAGAAGTATGCGGAAGAAGGATACGAGCGTTTTAAGGTGAAAATAAAACCGGGGCATGATTATGAGTTATTGAAAGAAATTCGTAAAGAGTTTCCGCGTATCCCGTTAATGGCTGATGCAAATTCAGCGTATACATTAGCGGATACGGAGAGTCTAAAACGACTAGATGAATTCCAATTGATGATGATTGAGCAACCGCTAGCAGATTACGATTTTCTTGATCATGCACAGCTGCAGAAGAAGATTGAAACGCCAATTTGTTTAGACGAAAGTATCCATAGTTTAGAAGACGCACGCGTTGCGATTACGCTTGGTAGTTGCCGCATCGTTAACATTAAACCAGGACGAGTAGGCGGATTAACAGAATCAATCCAAATCCATAATTATTGTATGGAGCATAACATACCAGTTTGGTGCGGCGGTATGGTAGAGATGGGGATTTCACGAGCGCAAAATGTTGCCCTCGCCTCATTGCCGAACTTTACGATTCCTGGCGATATATCCGCTTCTAGTAGACATTGGGAAAAGGATATTATTTCGCCGGAAGTGACGCTTGAGGGCGGGAAAGTGATGGTGCCGCAAAGTGTTGATACTGAGTATAAAGTGGACCGCGGAAGGCTGGCGGAAATTACGAAGCAACGGATTGTTTTTGAGCGGTAAGTGGAGTCTTTAAAATAGCGAGAGGGTTTTGTCGTTAATTGTCGGTAAGTCGATATATTTCAATAATCGCCGATATAATTCGAGTTACGATCGATATAATTGAAAAATCGCCGATATAATTCAAGTTATGGTCGATATATTTGGAAAATCGCTGATATAATTTTATTTACAAAGGTTACTCTAACGGGTAACCTTTTCGTATTGTACAAATTGGATAGACTAGTTTAAAATCGAGCGTATAAAAGGGGGAGTAAAATGAAGCGCATTTCAATTTTAATAGCGGATGATGAGGCAGAAATTGCTGATTTAATTGAGATACATTTAGAAAAAGAAGGGTACCACGTCGTGAAGGCAGCGGATGGAGAAGAAGCTATGCATATTATTGAAACGCAGCCAATCGACTTAGTGGTTTTAGATATTATGATGCCAAAAATGGATGGGTATGAGGTGACGCGTCAAATTCGAGCGAAGCATCATATGCCAATCATTTTCTTGAGTGCGAAAACTTCGGACTTTGATAAGGTGACAGGTCTTGTATTAGGTGCAGATGATTATATGACGAAACCTTTTACGCCGATTGAATTAGTTGCGCGTGTAAATGCACAATTACGCCGATTTCTTACATTAAATCAGCCGAAAGTAGCGGAGAATAAATCTGCTTTAGAGGTAGGCGGAGTTACTATTGATCCTGAGCGAAGAACAGTGAACGTGTACGGAGAGCAAATTGAGTTAACACCGAAAGAGTTTGATATTTTATATTTATTAGCGAGTCATCCGAAGAAAGTGTACAATGTGGAAAATATTTTTCAGCAAGTATGGGCAGATGATTATTATGAAGGCGGAAATACAGTTATGGTACATATTCGTACGTTGCGGAAAAAACTTGGGGAAGATAAAAGAAAAGATAAGCTAATAAAAACAGTTTGGGGAGTAGGGTATACTTTCAATGGGTAAAAAGATGAGAAGTTTTCGCTCAAAGATGGTTATGCTATTTGCGTTAAGTATGCTATTTGCTGGTGGCGTAACGTATATCAGTTATGAAGGGTTACGGATCTATTATAAATCAGTCGTTCGTTTTGAAGATCCGTTAGCTCAATTGCGTTTTATGATAAGACAAATTGGGGATGTTAATTTCTTTTTAATTATTTTCATACCTCTGTCTATTATATTTTTCTTCTTCCTTACTAGACCGTATTTAAAATATTTTGATGAGATTTCAAACGGAATTCATCATTTGGCGAACGGAGATTTTACAAATGAAGTGCGGGTTTCATCAAATGATGAGTTTGGGGACATCGCGCGCGAAATAAATGTTGCGAGTGAAAAGTTAAAAGAAGCGGTGGAAAGAGGAGACTTTGCTGAAAGTAGTAAAGATCAGCTCGTTGTAAACTTAGCTCATGATTTAAGAACGCCATTAACATCCGTGTTAGGGTATTTAGATTTAATTCTTAAAGATGAGAATTTAACAAAAGAACAAATTAAACATTTTTCCACGATTGCATATAAGAAATCGCAAAGGCTCGAAAGTTTAATCGATGAGTTATTTGAAATTACACGTATGAATTATGGCATGCTAAAGCTGGATAAAAAGCAGATTGATATAAGTGAGCTACTTATACAGTTAGATGAGGAATTGTATCCGTTATTAGAAAAACATCATTTAGAAGCTAGATTGAATATTGATCCGCATTTGCCAATTAACGGTGATGGAAAATTGTTAGCTAGAGTATTTGAAAACTTGTTAACAAATGCCGTTCGATACGGATATGATGGGCAATTTGTTGATTTGAATGGGTATGTCGATAATGAAGAAGTTGTCGTACAAGTTATGAATTACGGAGATAGCATTCCGGAAGAAGATTTACCGTATCTTTTTGATATGTTTTATACAGGTGATAAATCGAGAACTGAGAACCGTGGCGGGACAGGCCTTGGGCTATTTATTGCGAAAAATATTATCGAGCAGCATAACGGTACGATTTCTGCTGAAAGTAATGTAGTTAGAACAATGTTTGAAGTACGATTACCAAAAGACGAGAACTTAACAATTTAATAAAAATTTAAACTTTACCCCACTTTTTATTTTAATAGTTTTTTCTATTCTAGACGTAAGTTACGTTAAGGAGGAACTAGAAATGAAAAAGTGGGTATTTATTTCTTTTTTTATCGCATGCACAATCTGTGTAGGCGTTTATATATCACCGTTATTTCAAAAAGAAATTGATGTGAAAATCGGCGGGGAAAATAGTTCAATAAAGAATGCAAATATGGAAAAGATAGAGATTACAAAAGAAGAGATTTATAAAGGGGATCTATTATTAGTTAACAAAGATTACCCAGTAAAAAAAGATAGTATTAGGTCTGACATTATAAATGTAAATCACAACAGTGAATTAGTAAGAGGTTACGTAATATTTGATAGAAATCTTCGTTTATCAAAGGATGTTGTAAAAAAGTTTTTGAACGTTGTCGATGCGGCTGGAAAAGATGGCGTACAACATTTCTTAATGAATAGCGGGTATAGAGATTTTAAAGAGCAGAGTAAACTATATAAAGACATGGGATCTGATTATGCACTCCCAGCAGGATATAGTGAACATAATTTAGGATTATCACTGGACGTTGGATCAACGCAAAAGAAAATGGAGAAAGCGCCTGAAGGAAAATGGATTGAAGAGAATGTATGGAAGCACGGATTTGTATTACGTTATCCGAAAAATAAAAGTCATATTACAGGCATTCAATATGAACCGTGGCACATTCGTTATGTCGGCTTACCTCATAGTGCAATTATGCAAAAAAAGAAGATTACATTAGAAGAATACTTAGACTTCTTAAAAGAAAAAAAAGAAATTACAACCGATGTGGAAGGTAAGAAATATACGGTTTCTTATTATAAAGTTTCGGGGGATATGAAAGTGAATGTTCCGTTGAATAAGCGGTATGAAATTTCGGGGAACAATGTGGACGGGGTTATTGTGACGGTTCAGGAATAGATGTTTTTTAAACTAGAAGAATGGGTACAATTCTTCTAGTTTTTATTGTATACAAACGATGGCTGCCCTCTGTTTTGGATACTGATTTTAATAAGCCGATTTTATCGTAGTAACGCGGTATTCTCTGCTATCCCCCAATCCTATTAATATGTATCAACTGATAAACCCGCCTTCCTGTATGTTAAGACTCCATTATTAACAACTTTTATATTCATTCTAGTTTATCAGCTTTATTTTTATTGGAAAGGGGGGGGCTATAAAGAAAAGCCACACTAAGTTGTCTTTCTCCGATTTTATCTGCTTGTCAGTATCCATACAAAGGGAGAGTATAAAATCTTGTATATAGAAAAAAGATTTTGAAGTTATTATCGAGAAGTAATGAGTATCAGTGTTAAAAACGAAATGTATTTCGAAATCAATTCGTTTTTTTTATCGGTTGTCATATCAGTTATGAGTGTATTCTGTTTTTAGGGAGGATTGAGGGTTTTTTAATGTTTTTTTCGAAGGTTATTTTTTCATATTTGTCTTTAGAAAATAAGGAAAGTATATTTACTTGTATTAAATTAGAAAAAAATAATATAAATGTATTTTAATTATTATTTTACAATTTTATTTATTTTTTTGTTAAAATTTTCATGTTGAGTAAAAATAGGAATGAGGGGTTTGTGGTTTTGAAAAAAGATAATTCATATTCAATTTTATCTGTTTGGAATGCTATAGATATTTCAAAGAAAAAATTGATTGTACCGATTATAATTACAGTAATAAGCAGTATTCTAAGTTTAATAGTTCCATTGTTTTCAATAAATGTTATGGACAATTTTAAAAATGGTATTAATTACAAGCTTATCATTTTTGCAGTTGTTTTATTGGGAGTAGGAACTTTTCTTTCAGCCATTTCTAACTTTTTATTATCTAAGATTGCTGAACAAATAATTTTTAAGGTAAGAAAGAAACTATGGAATAAAATACTTAATTTACCTTTGAAGTTTTATAAAAACAATCGTTCTGGTGATTTAGTTAGTAGATTAACTAGTGATACATCATTAATAGTTGATGTTATGACTCATAAGTTAATAGATCTTTTAGAGGCTGCAATATCTCTTATTATTTCATTAATTATCTTATTTTATTTAGATGCTTATTTATCGCTTATATTGGTTGTTATAGTTCCGTTATCAGTATTTATTATTTATCCTTTAGGAGAGAAAATTTTTAACATTTCTTATAAAGAACAAGAAAGATTAGCTGATTTAACTTCATTTTCATCTGAAATTTTAAAGGATATTAAAATTGTAAAAGCTTTTAATGCAGAGAAAATTGAAAATCAAAAAGGTGAAGAAAAATTTAATAATTTGTATAAATTGGGTATTAAATCTTCTGTTTTAAGTGCGATTATTACTCCTTTACTTAGTTTGTTTTCTTTTGTTGTTTTACTGTTAGTTGTAGGATTTGGAGCTTGGAGAGTTGTTAATGAAGCTATAAGTATAGGGGAATTAGTGGCTTTTATTATTTATTTAGTTCAAGTAGTTGCTCCATTTTTTACTTTGAATTTGTTTATTAGTGATTATCAATCAGCAAAAGGTTCTGTACAAAGAGTTATGGAAATTTTAGATGAAGAAGATGAGCAAACTATTAATTATCAAACAGTAGAAAAAAAATTCTCTCTTGATAATGAGAAAAAAGTAAATTTAATTTTTAATAATGTTTCTTTTTCTTATGATGAGAATAGAAATATTTTAAAGGATATATCATTTACTTTAGAAACTGGAAAAACATTTGCTTTAGTCGGACCAAGTGGTGCCGGTAAGTCTACTGTTTTTAGTTTGATTGAAAGATTTTATTCTCCTTCAAGTGGAGAAATTTTATTAAATAATCATTCTTATAATCAAGTTGATGTAAACGCTTGGCGTGAAATTTTTAGTTATGTTCCACAAGATTTTCCATTGTTTTATGGAACAATTAAAGAAAATTTATTATATGGATTAAAAGAAAAGATATCTATGGAAGTATTAGTAGAGATAACTAAAAAAGCAAATGCACATGAATTTATAATGAATTTACCAGATCAATACGATACACATGTTGGGGAATTTGGTAACTTTTTATCTGGTGGACAAAAACAAAGAATAGCCATTGCACGTGCATTGTTAAGAAAATCAAAATTTATTTTATTAGATGAAGTTACAGCTAATTTAGATAGTGAATCAGAGTATTTGTTACGAGATACATTAAATTATTTAACTGAAAATAATATTGGAGTGTTTATGATTGCTCATAGATTATCTACAATTAAAAATGCTGATAGTATTTTAATTGTAGAAAATGGGGAAATTACTAATTTTGGTACTCATGATTATCTATATGAGGTAAATGATCATTATCGAAATTCTGTAGATAAACAAATAAATCCTTAAATGGAATAAAATTCACTGAATTATTGGGTTGAAATGTAATAAAATACAATTAGAGATTATTGGTCAAACCTTATATAAAATATATGAATTAAAAATAAAAAGAAACAATAGAAAAGAGAAATTGTAAATTATGGGTGTTATTCTTAAAGTTGTTGTACAAGTGGGGAAAAAGTAGTAGAAGTATCAGTGAAAACTGCAAAGAAAAAGAAATAATATAAACTTAATATATTGCTATAAAAAGTCGATTTTTTATTTATAAGAGGAAGACTATTAGGTAAAGAAGATACTTTTTGCTGATCACTTTTTTATCGTATTTTTTGCTTGTTTTAAATTAAGTTTATAAGCTTCAAGAAGTATAATTCTTTATCAGGTAATGAATTAAAAGATTCTAACTTGTAGCTTTTATTTTCTATTTCTGCAATTTTTATTAAGTTGTTCTCTCTAAAAACTTAATAAAAATGAATGCCGTAGATGCAAGAGTTATAACGGCTCCAGCACCAGCGCCCTAAGTAGTTATATTAGAAATTCCCCCCTGAATTTGGCCATCTTTAGTGAAGAAAACAATACAAATTAAACATTATAACGTTATATTTACTTCTCTCTTTTTTTATGTTACGCTAAACGTGTGAAAGAGATATAAAAAATGAAACTTTAATGTAAGCGTATTCTTATGGCTTCTTATAGAAAAGGGTGGAAGTACAATGACAGAACGATTCGTACTACGTAATGTGAGACGTGTGAACGGGGAAGAGATTGACATTGTAATTGAAAATAATAAAATCGCACAGGTGACGAAAGCTGGTGCTGGTGAGGGTGGAAAGGTTCTTGATTACTCAGGTACTTACGTATCGAGTGGTTGGATTGATTTGCACGTTCATGCTTTTTCAGAGTTTGATCCGTATGGCGATGAGGTGGATGAAATTGGCGTTAAGCAAGGGGTAACGACAATTGTTGATGCAGGTAGCTGCGGTGCTGATCGCATTGCAGATTTAGTAAAAAGTAGAGAGCAGGCGAAAACGAATTTATTTGCCTTTTTAAATATTTCTCGCATCGGTTTGAAACGAATTGATGAATTATCCAATATGGAATGGATCGATAAAGAGAAAGTAATAGAAGCAGTAGAAAAATATAAAGATGTAATCGTTGGGTTAAAAGCGAGAATGAGTAAAAGTGTCGTTTGTGATAGTGGAATTGAACCGCTTCATGTAGCGCGTTCTTTATCTCGCGAAACATCATTACCGATTATGGTACATATCGGTTCAGCGCCTCCTCGCATTGAGGAAGTTGTACCTCTTTTAGAAAAAAATGATGTCATTACACATTATTTAAACGGGAAAGAAAATAATTTATTTGATGAAGAAGGCAAACCGTTACCTGTGTTACTAGATGCAGTGAATCGCGGTGTGCATTTAGATGTTGGGCATGGTAATGCTAGTTTTTCTTTTAAAGTAGCAGAGGCAGCAAAGCGTCACGATATTGCTTTTCATACAATTAGTACAGATATTTACCGGAAGAATCGTATACACGGTCCAGTGTATAGTATGGCTCACGTTCTTTCGAAATTCCTTTACTTAGGTTATCCGCTAGAAGAAGTGATTGATGCGGTTACGAAACATGCGGCAGAATGGCTTAAGAAACCTGAGCTTGGCCGCATTCAAGAAGGAGATATTGCAAACTTAACTTTATTTACGGTGAAAGATGAGAAGGTTACGTTAATAGATTCAGAAGGGGATCAGCGCATTGCTGAAAGAAGAATTGATACGAAAGGGGTTGTAGTCAATGGGTCATTCATTGAATGCTAAGTATGGATTAAAAAGAGTAATTAATGCGAGCGGTAGAATGAGTATTTTAGGTGTATCCGCTCCGACAGATACAGTTATGGATGCAATGAAGCATGGTGGACAAAATTATGTGGAAATTGCTGATTTAGTAGATAAAGCAGGAGACCATATTGCGAGAATTCTAGATTCAGAGGCAGCGGTCGTTGTGAATTCAGCATCGAGTGGAATTGCGCTTTCTATCGCAGCAATTGTGACAGAAGGAAATCGTCGTAAAAGTGAAAGACTTCATCAAGAGGTCATCGCGAAAAACGAAGTGATTATGTTAAAAGGTCATAACGTTCAGTACGGTGCTCCAGTTGAAACGATGATTTATTTAGGTGGCGGTAAACTTGTAGAAGTTGGCTACGCAAATGAAGGGAAAGCAGAGCATATTGAAGATGCGATTGGTGAAAATACAGCAGCGATTCTATATGTGAAATCCCATCATGCCGTGCAAAAAAATATGATTTCTGTTGAAGAAGCATGGGAAGTAGCGCAGCGAAATAACATCCCGCTTATCGTCGATGCGGCAGCTGAAGAAGACATTCAAAAATATGTGAAGTATGCAGACCTTGCCATTTATAGCGGTTCAAAGGCGATTGAAGGACCTACTTCTGGTATTGTTGGCGGGAAACGAAAATATATTGAGTGGCTGAAAGTGCAATTACATTGCATCGGAAGAAGTATGAAGGTTGGGAAAGAAACAACATTTGGCTTACTTCAAGCGCTTGATGAGTACGGAGTAAAAGAAGATAAGAGTGAGCAAGAAAAAGAGTTGTTACAAGTACTTATGCCGCTAAAAGAATTAAGCGGTGTAAATGTAACGATCGTTCAAGATGAAGCGGGAAGAGCAATTTTTAGAGCACGTATTCATATTAACGAGGAAGAGTTAAATAAATCAGCAAAAGATGTTGTGACTGCATTACGCGAAGGGGAAAGCGCAATTTACACACGTGATTACGGAGTAAGACAAGGATTCTTTGATATCGATCCACGTCCACTTCAAGGTGATGACATACATGTGATTGAAGAAAAATTGAGAGAAATTGTAGGGGGAAACTAAAATGACAAACATTCAAAAACGTTTTTATAAAGGCCGCGTAGCATTAAATGTATTGGCAAACAATATAGAAAATGCAAAAGATATTTTTGAAGCAGCAGAAGGTTATGTAGTAGTAGGTGTATTATCAAAAGATTATCCAACAGTAGAAGAAGCTGTTACAGCGATGAAAGCATACGGAAAAGAAATTGATGATGCTGTATCAATTGGACTAGGAGCAGGAGATAATCGCCAAGCAGCAGTTGTAGCTGAAATTGCGAAGCATTATCCTGGTAGCCATATTAACCAAGTGTTCCCTTCAGTTGGAGCAACGCGTGCAAATCTCGGCGGAAAAGATAGCTGGATTAATAGTTTAGTATCACCAACAGGAAAAGTAGGGTACGTAAATATTTCTACTGGTCCAATTAGTGCAGCTGGAGAAGAAAAAGCAATCGTTCCAATTAAAACAGCGATCGCACTTGTACGTGATATGGGCGGAAATTCATTGAAGTACTTCCCAATGAAAGGGCTAGCTCACGAAGAAGAATATCGCGCAGTCGCGAAAGCTTGTGCAGAAGAAGGATTCGCATTAGAGCCAACAGGCGGAATTGATAAAGAAAACTTTGAAACAATTGTACGTATTGCGCTTGAAGCAAATGTAGAGCAAGTTATTCCGCACGTGTACTCTTCTATTATTGATAAAGAAACTGGCAATACGAAAACAGAAGATGTTCGTGAATTATTAGCAGTCGTGAAGAAGTTAGTTGATCAATATGCGTAAGAAAATTGCAGCATTCGGCGAAGTAATGATGCGCCTGCAAGTACCAGGATATGAATTGTTGTCGCAAGCAAATACATTAAAATACTCATTTTCTGGTACAGGTGTGAACGTTGCAGCTGCGCTTTCTCATCTAGGGCATGAAGGGCTTCTTATTTCAACTTTACCGGAAAATTCGGTTGGGGATGCGGCATTATCTTACATTCAAAAGTTAGGTGTGCAAACCTCGCTCGTTTCAAGAGGCGGTAAATATGTCGGCATGTACTTTTTAGAAAATGGATTTGGTGCACGTGCAAGCCGCGTTACATATTCAAATCGATTAGAAAGTAGTTTCAATATGGCATGTGAAGAGATGTATCAATTTGAAGAAATTGCAAAGGAAATTGATATCGTTCATTTTTGCGGGATTTCACTTGCGATGAATGATACGGTGCGCCATCATATGAAATCTTTAGCGAAAGCTGTTAAAGAAAACGGAGGCACTGTCGTTTTTGATTGCAATTATCGTCCGTCACTTTGGGAAGAAGACGGATATGAGCAGGCGAAACCGCATTATGAAGAAATGTTAGGGCTAGCTGATATTGTAATGATGAATGAAAAAGATGCGATGTTCGTTCTAGGAATGAAAACAGAAGAGACGGAGCAAGAGGCGCAGCTTGTTGATCTTATTCCAAAGGTAGCTGAAACGTATAGTATCGCTACAATCGCTGGTACACATCGCTCTATTAATAGCGATAATACACACTCGCTTCGCGGATTTATATGTAAAGATGGTGCGTTCACTTTTGCAAAAACACTTACGTTTTCTGTATATGATAGAATAGGTGCTGGAGATGCTTATACGAGCGGGATTATTCATGGCGAGATAGAAGAGTTTGCACCAGAGAAAGCTGTTTCATTTGCGTCAGCAGCTGGAATGCTTGCACATACAATCGTCGGTGATACGCCAATGTCATCAGAGAAGGAGATACTTCGGGCAATGACGGCATCAGTAGGTGATGTAGAAAGGTAGTGGGTGTAACGGTGAACGTAACGAGGAAAAAAGGACCATTATATTTACAAATAAAAAATATTATTCGTGATCGAATATTGCATGGTGTATATGCGATTCATACAAATATTCCTTCCGAACCACAGTTAGAAGAAGAGTTCAAAGTGAGCAAAATTACAGTGCGAAATGCGATTAAAGAACTCGCTCAAGAAGGGTATTTAGAAAAGAAAAGCGGTAAAGGAACGAAAGTCATCCGTAACACGTCTGCGACAAAACTGTCAAAGGGTAAGAAATTTACTGAAGTGTTAGTGGAAGAAGGATATAAAGTACAGAAGAAATTGCTAAAAGCAGAAATCGTTCAGAATGAAGAAGGAACAGTGCCATTTCGATTATTCGGTAAAGAGAGTTTTCGTATTGAACGTTTATATACGTTAAATGATGCACCGTATATTCATTATACGCACTATTTCTCAGCGAAAATGGCAAGTACAGACTTATCGGATTTTGATTTACAATCGCTTTACGATTTAGTCGAGGACCGAGGTATACATTTAGAAAACTTCAGAGATGAATTCGCTGTTGGATTGGCGCCTAGTTTCGTTGCAGAAGCGTTAGGTGAAAAAGAGGGGACAGCGCTATTAAAACGTATGCGTTATTCTTACGATGAAGTTGGCGAAGTAATTGAATATAGTGAAGGCTACTACAATACAGAAATGCAGCATTATGTAGTGAATTATGACGTATAAAAAGAGGGGATTTTCCCTCTTTTTTTATAAAGTAAGGGGAATGGGAGATGGATATATACTTATTAATCGTCACATTAATTGCAATTGCAATTGTCATTTTAGGTGTATCATGGTGGAAATGGCATGCATTTATTAGTTTAACAGTTGCGAGTTTATTTTTAGCTATCATGTCTGGACTAAATGTAACGAAGATAGTGACTGCCTATGAAACTGGTGTTGGTAGTGTACTAGGGCATTTAGTTGGTATTTTAGCTCTCGGAACAATTTTAGGGAAAATGATGTCCGATTCAGGGTCCGGCATGCAAGTGGCAGATTTCTTTATTCGATTTTTCGGTGTGAAGAAACTACCGTGGGCTATGTTATTTGCAGGATTTGTTATAGGGATTCCAGTCTTTTTTGAAGTGGGGATTGTCATTTTATTACCACTCGTTATTTCCATTCGAAAAACGACGAAGCAAAATATATTATTAATTGCGTTACCTGTCATTGCTGGATTATCTATTGTTCACGGGCTAGTGCCTCCGCATCCAGGTGCGATGACAGCAATCGGTATTTATAACGCGAACTTAGGAAAGGTACTTTTATATTCATTACTTATCGCGCTACCAACAGCCATTATCGCAGGACCGATATTTGCAAAGTGGATACATAAAAGAGTTATACCTGAAAATGAACCAGAGCTTATTCGAGTTACGACTGTATCAACTGATTTACCGAGTCGTAAAGTTTCATTCTTTATTATTTTATTACCAGTTGTATTGATGATTTTATCAGTCGTTGCACCATATATTTCATTACCGAAAAAGATGACTGAATTTTTTGTGTTTATAGGAAGTCCAGTAATCGCTTTACTTATTTCATGTTTCGCAGCATTTTATTTACTTGGAATAAGACAAGGAATTAATAAAAAGATGATTAAAAAATTAACAGACGAAAGTTTATTACCGGTCGGTTCCATTATTTTAATTATCGGTGCAGGCGGTGGATTTAAACAAATATTAATTGAAAGTGGTGTTGGAACAGCGATTGCGCAAATGGCAGAACATATATCGTTATCACCAATCGTATTAGCTTTCATGGTAGCTGGGTTAATTCGAATTGCAACAGGTTCAGCGACAGTAGCATTAACGACAGCAGCAGGAATTGTTTCACCAGTTATTCAGCACATGTCTGGTGTGAATTTAGAGTTGCTCGTTATTGCAACCGGTGCAGGCTCATTAATGTTTTCTCACGTAAATGATGCAGGGTTTTGGCTTGTAAAAGAATATTTAGGTTTGACAGTAAAAGAAACGTTTAAAACGTGGACGGTGCTGGAGACATTGTTATCATTTATTGCATTCGGTTTTGCTCTTGTGTTGAATATGTTTATTTAGGAGAGAAGAGTCGATTTAAACGAATAAAGCCCACAGAGGAAATGTAATTTCTCTGTAGGTTTTATTCGTTTTTTGTGCTTTCTATTACTTAATGGAACGGACATACTGATCTTCTCCATCGTCTTTGACAAAGACTCCTAACTCATTTAAATCTTTACGTAAATGCTTCTTTTTTTTCAAGTTGCCATCTCGGATGGCATTTCGTCTTTCATACAAAATAGTATTTACATTTTTACTAAATCGTTCATCCTCTAATTTCCATAGACTATAGTCCTGTTTATAAGGATCTTGTTCCACCCATGGGAAACCGTGCAGCAAGAAAATATCTTTAATTTTGCTTGGGTTAATGTCAGATGTTTCACGTAACCATTCTCGGTCTTTTTGATCAATGATAACCACTTGACGCTTATCTACAAAAACGGCTTTTACATTTGACCTGGTAATTTCCTTCTTTTGATCATCCTTATTCACGTGAATGCTTTCCGAAGTAATGTTCATTTTTAAAGCGTCACTATAAATAATTAAAGAAAATAAAATTCCTGCAATAGCGCCAATTAACATGAGGATAATTGGAAGCCAAAAAGGGTTAATAGAATTTAAAAGTTCTATAATTTTTGAATCAGAAAAGAGAGGAATCTTTTTTATAATCTCTATTAATTTAGGTGAAAAATATCCAATAACGCCTAAAAGGATTGGACTTACTATAGCAAGTAATTTTTCTAAAAAACCTAATCCAATGGCAGATGTCTTTTTCATTTGTAGTTTATCCTTTCTTAATATATATTTTTTCAAGATCAGGGCATGTTTAAAAAATGAGTTTCTTCACCATTTTTATGAGCTCATCTGAGTAATTTTCTATAGATATCGATGAATTCGCCTTCAGCATTCTTTCTTCGATTGCTCCTAAAATAAATGAAGCCAATGTGTCAATTCGGAAAGAGTTAGAAAACACTCCATTTTGTTGACCAGTCTTCAAAATATCTAATAACATCGTTCTAAGAGCATCATCTTCTTCGTCGTCTTCGATTCTGTAATAAGGAATGTTCTCTTCATTTCTTGCATTAAAGACAATTTCAATTAAGGCAATGTTATTTTTGTAATGAGTTTCTTGATAAGCCAAATGTGCTTCAATAAAAGCCTCTAGTTTGTTTATTTCAGATTGGGCTAATAGTACTCGATTGCTAATAAATTCATGTTGTTTATTAACTAAAAATTGTAATGTGCGATTCATAAGATAAAGTTTATCGTTAAAATGATAAGAAATAAGTCCAGTGCTAATCTTAGCTTTTTTTGCTACCTTCGTTAAGCTTAAGTTGTTATATCCAACTTCTTCTAATGTATCAATACATGCAAGAATAATTTGTTCACGCCTAGCCTCTGCAATAAAAGAATCAGTCACGCTATTCAACTCCTATAATTTAAATAAGCAATCAAAAAACTGATTGGTCGTTCAAATAAATTTTAATAAGAAATGAATACTATGTCAAATGCTCTATGTTTACGTCTTGATAAGATTAATCCTTTTTTGATGAAGCCTAATTGCCAAAACAAGCCCGTTTTTAAGTAAGCCAAGCTTCCTATTCGCCCTGAAAACATACTATAAATGGAATCCCCTCATTTAGAGCAAGGTGAACTTGTTATGAATGATACTAAAGGAGGAATAGAGTAATGAGCGAAAAGTGTGAACACAGACATGATGATTGTAACCGCAGACATGGGTGCGGCGGCGGTTTTGCGCTTCTAATCGTATTGTTTATTTTATTAATCATCATCGGTGCTAGCTGCTTCGGCGGTGGCGGTTCTTGTGGTTATGGTGGTTACGGCGGTTATGCTGGCGGCTACGGTGGATATTGCTGCTAATTAAAAACTATTGAAAATGGCCTTGTGCGTATTGCACAAGGCCATTTTATTCATATTTTTATGTGTTGTGATAATTTATTAATGTACAGAGAACGGATTAAGAAGAAGAAAATAATCTCGATAATCCCGAAAAAGGTGAGTACAATTAATAACTCTTTTAGTAAAGAAAAAGCGAGCATGCTTTGTAAAAACTTAACCGCAAATAATGTGTGAATACCAGCAACGATGTAAGGAACGAAAAATAAAATTCCTAATTGAATCGTTGCAGAACGAAACATTTCTGATTCTGTTAAACCAAGCTTTGTAATCGTAATGTATTTTTGTTTTTCATTTGTTAAGTCGTTATACATACGGAAGTATAAAACACTAGCCGCACCGATAAAGAAGATAAAGCCGAGAAATGCCCAAATAAAGAATCGAGCGACTGCATTTTCCTTACTGTGAATGAGTTCATCAGTAGCTGTATCAATATGAAATGGCTGGCTGAAATTTTTTTCACCCTTATGTGCTTCATACAAGGTTTCTGAATCGTGATCTAAGCTTTTTAATATGTTTTTTGTTGGGATAATTGCATTTTCCCAATTTTCTACGAAGTAATTATACACTGTAATTGTTTCAATATGAGGAATCATATTTTCAATTACTTCATCTTGCATCACAATTAAATGAGGTAATGTAAAGAGTGGCACGATTCCTTTATTAATAAAACCTTTAATTTGAAATTCTTTTTTATTAGAATCAAGTGTAATTTTGTCCTGCTTCGCAAATGGGTTAGACACGAGATTTAGTAGTGCTGGTGAATAGCGAGAAATACTATAAACTTGTGTAGAATCAAGAGTGATTTCTGGTCGGTTTAATTGCTTTGCGATTGCGTTATAATCACTCATTTTCATAATGGCAATTGACTCTTTTGAAGCTGTATCTTTTAAAATGGTAAACTTATATTTGTTATATTGAAAATTAGCATTTGTAAGTTCAGTTTCAATCGTAGTAACATGCTTTTGTTCAAATGAATTAACACCTTCTGATGTATAGGTAAAGGGTATTGGATATCGTTCTAGTACGGATGCTTTCGTATGGTTGTTTGCAGCAAATAACCCGATAATAATTGTAAATGCAAGTGCAGATAGCATAGAAACGATAAAGAGTACATTAATATTACTACGGGTACGAGAAACTAAATCTGAAATCCATAACATATTTATTTGTTTCAAATAAAACTTTCTTCGTTTCTTTAAAATATAGATGAAAAGAAGAAATGTTTGTGAAAAGAATAAATATGTTCCGACTACTACGAGCGGTAAAATAGATAGCATAATTAAGAATACAGATCCACTTTTCGCATTTTTTTCTGTTATGTAGCCTTGCGGATAACCAGCGATATAATAGCATAGCCCTAAACAAATTAAAGCAAATACTGAAATGAGTATAGATGGTCTTTTTTCCTTTTTATTATTTTTAAGTAATCGAGTTGTTTTACGAGTACGAATGAACACCGGTGTAAACGTAGATACGATTAGAAATAAAATAATAAAAGTTATTGTTGTAACGATAATTGCTTCTGTAGGCCAATATAAATAGAGGCCTTTTGCGTTTGTTAATTTAGAAGTAACGAGTAAGAAAAAGTTAGAGAACACGAGACCGCCTTGAATACCTGCAAAGATAGCAAGCATTCCAATGATCATATTTTCAGTAAACAAAAGACGTTTTAATTGTTTTTGAGATATACCGAGAACAGTTAAAACGCCAAATTGTTGCTTCCGTACATTTAAAAATGTCCCAATAGAATATAAGAGAAAGAAGAGCGAGAACAAAACGATAACAAACTGTGCCATTCCGGTTAAGTTCATGAGCGGATCTTGTTCGTGTAATTTATTCATAATTTGTAAGCGTGGATGATACGCGTATACAGTAAATGAAAAGAAAACCATGATAGAAAACGCACTACTTACAAAATAAGCGAAATATGCTTTCGAATTACGCGAGACATTTTTAAATGCAAATTGCCAAAATGTCATCCACGTCTTCCTCCTAATAATGCTAAAACATCTAATATTTCTTGATAAAACTTCTCACGATACAATCCTCGGTGCAGTTCATTGTAAAGCTCCCCATCTTTAATGAAAATGACGCGATTACAATAACTTGCTGCAAACGGATCGTGCGTAACCATTAAAATCGTTGCATCTTCTTCTTTGTTTAATTTCGTAAATAGCTCCATTACGTCAATTGCCGCTTTTGAATCTAAGTTTCCTGTTGGTTCATCGGCAAGTAGAAGGGAAGGATGATGAATAACAGCACGTGCTACTGCGGTACGCTGTGCTTGTCCTCCTGAAACTTCAAAAATACGTTTATTTAAAATATGATCGATTCCTAGTTTTGTTGAGATGCTATCGAGCTTTTTGTCCATCTCTTTTAAAGGAACATTGTCTAACGTTAAAGGTAATACGATATTTTCTCCGATCGTTAATGTATCGAGTAAGTTAAAGTTTTGGAAAACAAACCCTAACTCTTGACGACGGAAAACAGCTAATTTTTCTCTACGAAATGTGTGTGGCTTTTTGCCGTTAATAACGACTTCCCCAGAAGTAGGAGAATCAATTGTAGAAATAACATTTAAAAACGTAGATTTACCACTTCCAGATGGCCCCATAATCGCAACGAATTCGCCTTTATCTACGTGTAAATTTATATTTTTTAAAGCGGTATGAGGGACTTTTCCCTCATACACTTTTGAGACGTTTTTTATGTGTAATACTTCTTCCATAGTAATCACCTTTCTATTTTCTAAAACTTAATGTGTTGTGATAATTTTTGCATATAAAAGGAACGAATTAAAAGGAAAAATAAAATTTCAACTGTTCCAAAAATCAACAGTACGACTGTAATCTCAGCGAAGAACGAGAGATGTAAAACTTCTTGTAACATCTTTGTCGCGAACATCGTATGGATGGATGCCATAATGTAAGGCACGAAGAAAAGAATCGCAAGCTGAATTGTCGCTGAACGTTTCATTTCAGTTTCCGTTAAGCCAATTTTCGTAATCGTTATATATTTTTCTTGCTCATTTGTTAAATCTGTATACATCCGGAAGTAAAGAACACTGCCAGCTCCGATAAAGAAAATAACACCTAAGAAAGTACCAATTAAGAAAAATGAAGCGACATTTAGTTTTGTTTTATATAGAGAATCGCTCGCTTCACTTGCATGGAAAGGCGGGTGCTCTGCTTGAATTGCTGCATTGTCGTTATGGATTTTTGTTATAAACGATGAACCGATATTATGTGCTTTTTCCCAATCTGTAACTTTGAAGTTATATACACTCATTTGCTTGGAAACGGTCGATAAGGCTTCTACATTTTCATCAGATAGTATGAGTAATTGGTATATTAAGCTGTTTGGGAATGGGCTATAACTTTTATATTCTTTCACTTGTAGTTGTAAATTGTTTTGAGTAAGTGTAAGAGTATTTTTCTGTTCTTTATTATGAAGTGTTCCAATAACTTGATCATCTAAGTCTTTCATAAGAATATAAGATTCATTCTTATTCACCGTGAGTTTTTCCCAATTTAATGCTTTAGCAAGTACATTATAGTCACTTTGTTTAATTGCATAATAGAGCTGCGTGTTATCTTCAGCCGAAGATACTTCATATATATCCGTTTTAAATTTTGTATAAGTAAAGTGTTCTTCATTAAACTTTTGCTCTAACCAGTTTAAATGCTCATCCGCTAACGTATTTTCAGTATGTGATAAATATGTAAAAGGAAAAGGGTTTTCCCTTATCGCATCAAACTTTGTAAATTTCCCAAAACCGTATAAGAATGTAATCATTGTAAAAGCGAGTGTTGATAGCATTGCTACAATAAAAAGCATGTTAATGTTTGTCCGAATACGTGATGCTAAATCAGAAATCCAAAGCATATTAATGCGTTTCATATAAAACGTTCTTCGCGCTTTTAATATACGAATGAGTAAAAAGCTAATTTGTGAGAAGAAAAAATATGTCCCAGCTGCAATAAGCGATGGGATGACAAATATACTAGAGATGGCATATAAAAGCCCAATGATGTCACCTAGTGATAGAAAGTATAATGGATTTGCGGCTAACGCATATCCTGATATTAAACATATCGCACCAAATAGAGAGATGAGCACAGATGCTTTTCTTTCTTTTTGTTTTGTTCCTTCTTTTAAAAGACGTACAGCTTTTCTCGTACGAATGAGCATCGGTGTAAAAGATGATACGAGAATAAAGAGTCCGAGAAAGATGATGATAGTTAAAATAATGGCGCTTGTAGGCCAATATAAATATAAACCAGGTACATGTGTAATTTTGGCGGTAACTAATAAAAAGAACTGTGAAAAGACAAGTCCAAGTTGAATGCCAAAAAATATAGAAAGAACACCAATTAACATATTTTCTATAAATATGAGTCGTTTTAATTGTTTTTGAGAGATGCCAAGTACTGTTAAAATCCCAAATTGCTTTTTTCGTACTTTTAAGAAAGTACCGATTGAATATAGTAAAAAGAAAAATGAAAAGAATACAATGACAACTTCTGAAATTGTCATTAATATGTTCAGAGCATAATTTACGTCGGTCATATGCAATTTAGGATGAAATAAGTAAACTGCAAATGAGAAAAAAATTGCAATAGAAAACGCGCTGCTTACAAAATAGGCGAAATAAGCTCTGGCGTTCCGCGAGACGTTTTTAAATGCAAACTGCCAAAATGTCATTCACCTAAACCTCCTAATATAATGAGCATGAAAAAGGAGGGAAGAGATCCCGCCTTTTTCATGTAATAACCTTTTTAATGTGTATTAGTATATTGTGATAGCTTTTGCATATAAAGTGAACGAATGAATAAGAAAAATACGATTTCAACGAATCCAAAAATAATAAGAACGGCTGAAACTTCTTTGAACAACGATAAGCCAATTACATCTTGTAGCATTTTCGTTGCGAACATTGTATGAATGGATGCCATAATGTACGGAACGAAAAATAAAATACTAAGTTGAATGGTTGCAGATCGTTTCATCTCTGCACCTGTTACACCGATTTTAGAAATCGTTATATATTTCTCTTGTTCGTTCGTCAAATCGGTATACATTCTAAAGTAAAGAACGCTACCAGCTCCAATGAAGAAAATAACTCCTAAAAATGTCCCGATTAGGAAGTATGCAGCACTACCAGATGTTATTCTGTATAACGATCCTGCTGATTCAAAGGAGCGAATAAGAGGTCCTTCATACTGAGATTTATTTCGATCTTTTTGCACTTTTTCTATAAAAGTATTAGCGATTTTATACGTCTGTTCCCAGTTTTGAATTTTGTAATTGTACGCCGATATATGCTTTACTGTGTTAGGTAAGTTGTTCACGATAATATCAGGCAAAACTATCGTTTGATATGAAAAATCAGATGGAATTGCATTGATATGTTCATAGCCTTTAACTTTTAATTTCGTATTTGTACTAGAGAGTGTAATGTAATCTCTTTTGTAGCTTTGCTCAAATTCGTTGAATATAGTGATATAAGACGTCCCTGTTAAAACATATGCCTCGTTATCATTCATAAATAGTTGTTTCATTCGTAAAGAATCCGCAAGTTTGTTGTAGTCACTTTGCTTAATTGCATATACGTCATTATAAATAGCTATACCTGTATCTTCTTCTAGCGGTGTTTCATATATATCAGCTGTTATTTTGTCATAAGGAAAATGCTCTTTTTGTAATTGTTGCTCAAGCCAATTTAAATGCTCTGTAACAAAAGGATTCGCATCATAAGAAAAATAAGAAATTGGGAAAGGCGAAGTTCGATTAACGTCTAGCTTAATAAATTTTCCGAACCCATATAGAAACGTAATCATTGTGAAAGCGATAGTAGATAGCATTGCTACAATAAACAGCATATTAATATTCGTTCGGATGCGGTTTGCTAAATCAGAAATCCAAAGCATATTAATCCGTTTCATATAAAACTTTCTTCTTTTCTTTAAAATATAAATAAGTAAGAAACTAATTTGTGAAAAGAAGAAATATGTACCGATTGTAACGAGCGTTGGAATGACGAAAATACTTGAAACCATATATATAACACCTATTTGTGGGCTTACTGATACGAAATATTTAGGATTTCCAGCTAACGCATAGCCACCAAATAAACAAATCGCACCAAATAAAGAAATAAGTATGGACGGTTTTCTCTCTTTTCGTTTTTTACTATTTATTTTTAAAAGGTGTACCGCTTTTTTTGTACGAATGAGCATCGGTGTCAATGTAGATACAACGATAAAAAGACTAAGGAAGACGATTGTCGTTAAAATAAACGCATTAATAGGCAAGTATAAATATATGCCTGGTACGCGCGTAATTTTTGCTGTCACTAATAAGAAAAATTGCGAGAAGACAAGTCCAAACTGCATACCGAAAAAGATAGATAAAATACCGATTAACATATTCTCCATAAAAACAAGACGATGTAATTGTTTTCTCGATATTCCTAACACGGTTAAAACGCCGAATTGTTTTTTTCTAACTTTTAAAAAAGTACCAATGGAATATAGTAAAAAGAAGAAAGAGAAAAATACAATTACTACTTCTGAAAATATCATTAATCCTGAAATTTCAGAGACCATTCCAAATTTTTGTAATTTCGGATGGAATAAGTAAACAGCAAATGAAAAGAAAACGGCAATCGAAAAAGAACTACTTACAAAGTAAGCAAAATAAGCTCTCGAGTTGCGCGTGACGTTTTTAAATGCAAATTGCCAAAAGGTCATAAATTATACCTCCGATTAGAAGATATAGAAGTAGTTTTATTGCAAAAAATGTATGAGAGTGAGTTCTCATACATTTTGCTTGCATATGTCACGATCATGCTTCGGTCACCTTCTCCGCATGTTCTAATTGATTATTTGCAGCGTTGTGGAAGATGATTTTAATCGTCGTTCCTTTACCAACTTCAGAATCTAGTTTGACAGAGTGACCTAAATAATCACAAATCTTACTTACGATATAAAGTCCCATACCAGTAGATTCTCCGAATGTACGACCATTTTTCCCAGTGTAAAACGGTTCGAATACTCGTCGAATATCTTCTTGCGGAATACCAACACCTTCATCACGAACTTCTAAAATAATATCTTTTCCGTTTCGATAAGCGGATAAGAATACTTTCTTTCCGCGCTCACCAGAGTAACGAACGGCATTTGTCATTAACTGATAGATGATAAATTTTAGCCATTTCGCATCAGAAGCAACCTTTAAATCAGAATGAACTTCTAAAACAGGGAAGACTCCGTTTCGGATAAATAGTTCTTTTAATCCATTAATATTTTTCGTTACCGTATCTTTTAATGAAATCGTCTCAACATGGAAGTCTTCATGGAAGTTATTTAACCTTGCCATGTATAAAGCCATATCAAGCCCTTGGTTTAGACGTTCTAATTCTTTTTTGAATTTCGGAATTAAATGTTCATCTTCCATTTCGAGCACCATAAGTTGCATAACAGAAACGGGCGTTTTCATTTGATGCACCCAGTGGTTAATGAATAATTGATGTTCTTGTTGTTTTACTTCATACGATTGTAGTTCTTTTTGGAAGAGACGATACTGCGTGCGCACGAGTTCATTTACACCGTGAGGCATCGGAGCAGTTGCTCTTTCAATAAACGCATCTTCCATTTTTTCTGGTTGTTCACTTAATCTATGGTACATTCTACGATTGCGAACGTAACGGTAAGCGAGGAAACAAATAAATAAGTATAAGCTTAAAACAACGAAGTAAAATTTATTATTTTGAAATCCATCTACTGCATCATAAAGAACGAAAATGATACCGAAGTTTAATACGTACAGTAGAAAAAATGCAAAATGATCACGTAAAAATAGCTTCATGCTTATTCACTCCAAGTTGCGTTAAAACGATACCCAAGTCCGCGCACTGTTTCAATAGCATTTTCAATACCAAGCTCATTGAACTTTTTACGAAGACGCGTAATGTTTACGTTTAATGTGTTTTCTTCAACGAAGCTCTCGTCATCCCAAAGGGCAGCTAGTAAATCTTCACGGCTCGCTGTACGAGGGAATTTAGATAATAACATTTCTGCTAAAATAGCTTCTTTCTTCGTTAAAAGAACTTGCTCAGATCCGAAGTGAATTTCAGGACGTTCTGGGAATAGTTTTAAACCTTCTACTTCAACGATACGTTCAGAAATATTTGGCGCATAATCACCGTAAATACGGCGTAATTGACCTTTAATTTTCGCCATTACAACGTCGTAGTGGAACGGTTTTGTAATATAATCATCCGCACCGCTTTCAATCGCCATAATTTGTTCCATCTCACCAGCACGAGCTGAAATGAAAATAATAGGACAAGTAGATTCATGACGAATTTGGCGGCACCAGTAGAACCCATCGAATTTCGGTAAGTTTACATCAAGTAAAACAAGATGTGGTTTCACTGCGTTAAACGATTCCATAATATCATCGAAATTCTCTGCAACAACAGCTTCATAGCCGTATTTTTGAATGTGAGATTGTAGTAATGATGAAATATTTGGATCGTCTTCAACGATTAAAATTTTGTACATATGTATATTCCTCCTAAAAAAAACAATTGTAGATATAGTGTATCATGTGTTTCAAGTCTTTTCATTATGTTGAAAGATAAGCTAATAAACAGTATAGGGTAAAAGTGTGAAAATTAAAAAGGGCGGATATATAATTCACTATTATCGGTGCAGTAGGGCTAACGATGGGATATTCCGATGTCACTTATAAAAAAAGGACTAAAGATGTAAATAAAAGCTGCTTTTCCTTTTAGGGAAGAGCAGCTTTGTTTTTAGAGTATTCGAATTACCATATTTAATAAGTTATATTCAAATTTTTAATTAACCAAGGCTTGATCAATGACAGAACTGTTATAGGCTGCATAGCTTTAGTGTGATCCATATCGTTTCCTCTTAAGATTTCTATATCCCATCCAAGGTGTTCTAACTTTTGTTTGTTTTTTTGAAGTATACCAATAATATCAACTACTACATTGCCAAAGTTTTTACCGTAAACAATAGTGTCTTTTTCCCCAGAAAACGCTAATCTCGGAATGATTAGTTTATGTTGGATATCTTGATCATCAAACTCCATCAAATTCTCGTACATTGTAACAAACTGTTTAGTTTGATTCGTGTCAATCTTTATCTGTATGTTATCCCATTCAATTTTTTCAGGACTAATATGTTCTTGATTAATAACAGGAGAATCGTGATTATTCATAGCTTGCTCGTATGTTTTATTTGTCACTACCATCATTTCTTTATATGGACCATCTATTGGCGGAAAACCACCCATGATTAGGCTTTCTAGTCTGTCTGTTCGAATGGCTAATTGTAACCCCACTAAAGCTAACCAAGAATAACCATAATAGCTAAACTTATTAATATTCATTTTATCTGCAATTGTTAAGAGGTCTTTTATTATATTTTCAGGTGTGAGATTCTCTGGACTTGGATGTTGCAAACGATGACCTTCGTAATCAAAATATAAAATCTGAAACTTATCCGTGAGGCCATCAATAAAATGTTTTCCGAATTCAGGATCTACTCCCCACAACTTTAAGGTTTCAGCATCTTGTCCATATACTGATTCTTTAGCAACTGGGAGCATAAATGTTTTAAATTTTGGATTTCCAACCAAGCCAACCTTTAATTCTGATTCATCCGTAAGTTTTATGATTTTCTCCATTTCTATCACTCCTAAATTGTTTATACTAAAATCATATAACATTCATGCAATCTTCCGGATTTATGATTTCCTCCCCCGTATATATAAGGATTTTATTTGAAATATGTTAATGTAGCACTTGAAGGTTTTACTTTAAAAAGGAGTTAATAAATGGAGACATATAGCCCTAAACAAATTGCAAATGTCTTAAATGTTAGCACAACAACTTTGAGAAGATATGAAGAACAAAATCTTATTCCTGTTGTACCAAGAACGGAAAGCAATCACCGGTTTTATACATCGATACACTTTCAAGCATTTATTACCATTAGAGCATTATTAAAAGGATATGATATACCTATTGTTTATAAAGTTATGAGAATGATTAAAAACGTAGAGTTGGAAGAAGCACTTTGGTTAATTAATGAGCAGCAATTCAATATTCAGGTGGAGAAAAAACGAGTGGAAGAAATACTTAACATGATTCGGAATGCTGATTTTACTAAATATAAAAATATGAAGTTAAATGAACATATGAGTATTGGA
The DNA here is from genome assembly GCF_054062215.1 of Bacillus sp. TE9106W. Classification (NCBI taxonomy): domain Bacteria; kingdom Bacillati; phylum Bacillota; class Bacilli; order Caryophanales; family Bacillaceae; genus Bacillus; species Bacillus sp. TE9106W. The sequence goes on along the minus strand of NZ_JBSSFA010000012.1, from coordinate 94,137 downwards.
GAGGTTGCAAAAATAGCAGGCGTAAATACTTCGGCTATCCGTCATTGGGAACATGAAGGGTTAATTCACTCAGAAAGAAATAAAGAAAACGGTTATAGAATGTTTCCTATATCTGAACTGCGTAAAATACTGGTTATAAGTAGTTTGAGAAAAACCGTGTATTATATAGAAAATATGAAAAGCTTGCTAGATGATTTAGAAACATCAAATTATGACAAAATTGAACGTTCCTTTCAGTTGGCTTTAGAAAATTTGAACAACCAACTATTACTTCAATTGAAAGGAATCGGAGAATCGATGAAGTACATACAATTTTATGAGGAGATAAACATGTAAAAAGAGCTAAGCGCGATGCTTAGCTCTTTTTCTTTTGTTATCATTTCTTCAAAACCGGTACCCAAATTTCACTTTTAAAGTTTGGAGAGGATATATCTTTCTGTTCATTCCACAATATTTCCGGTCCTTCCGCTAGTTCATAGTTTGAGGAAGGAAACCATTCGGAATAAATACGTCCCCATACATTTTGTAATGTTTCAGGAAATGGACCGACTGCTTCAAATATAGCCCATGTTGAAGCCGCGACTTCAAGTTGCGCGAATTGTTCTGGGCACTCTCCCGCCCTAGCTACTCCAATGTAGTGATCGAGTTCGCCTTTTTCCTCCATTCTTCCTTCAGAAAAGTTAGTAGAAGCACTAATGATTCCAGTAGGTTCAATGTTTGAAAGTGATTTTAATGTTTGAATAGCCTCTGGGTTTAAACTTTTCCACATAGAAGCAATTTCTTCATTTACACCGTTAAAAACGATAGGTACTCGTTTTGTAATACCTATAATTTGAAATGAGTCTTTTTCTTCAATTCGATAGTTCATTTCATGTCCTCCTTGAATGGATAATTGGAAGGTCATGGGTGAATAAGCTTTTAAAGAATGACTACTATTTCGGGCTTCTGAAGGTGTAATGCCATGCAAGTTTTGAAACGCACGAGAGAATGAATCTGGTGAATTGTAGCCATATTTTATAGCGATATCAATAACTTTCGCATCGCTATTTTTTAGTTCAAAAGCAGCGAGAGTAAGACGTCTACAGCGAATATATTCTGATAGTGATATGCCAGCTAGGAAAGAAAACATTCTTTTGAAATGATATTCGGAGCAGAAAGCTATTTTTGCGACTTCCTTAAAATCAATTTCACGTGTAAGGTTGTCTTCAATATACTGCATTGCCGCATTCATGTTTTTAAGTGAATCCATAACCATAACCTCCTTGTTAAATAGAATAGCAGGAATGAAATAACTCCATCCGACATTTCATGCACAACTTTGTAGGGTATATTTTTAACCTTACAAAATTGTAATGTTCCTGTAAGGAGAATGAATGGATGGCATGATATCCCAATGTTATAGTAACAAAGTACTTTGATTCAGTAGGTTAAATTTTTATGTCTTTACTTATGCGCCTTACATAACTGTCATGTTTGTGTAAGAAACATCGATAGTGGCAAGAGTAGAGAATGTATATAGTGAAAATAGAGAATAGATGAAATGAGGGATGTCGAGATGAAAACAGTGTTAGAAGCAAAAAATATTGAAAAAGTATATGACACGGGTGGTAATAAATTTGCAGCGTTAAAAGGTATTAACTTACAAGTAAAAGAAGGTGAGTTCGTTGGAATTATGGGACCTTCTGGTTCGGGTAAGACGACTTTACTAAACGTTCTTTCTACAATTGATAATGCGACGAACGGTGAAATTTTAATTGATGGAAAAGATATCGTGAAAATGAATGATGATAAGTTAGCGTTATTCCGCCGCGATCATTTAGGTTTCATCTTCCAAGATTATAACTTATTAGATACGTTAACTGTAAAAGAGAACATTGCGTTACCTCTTGCGTTATCGAAAGTAAAGGCAAATGAAATTGATCGCCGCGTTCTTGAAATCTCGAAAAAGTTCGGTATCGATCATATTTTAAGTCAGTTCCCATATCAAGTATCAGGCGGACAGAAGCAGCGCTGCGCGGCATCACGTGCAATCGTTACAAATCCAAGTATGATTTTTGGGGACGAGCCAACCGGAGCGCTTGATTCTAAATCAGCAACAGATTTACTTGAAAGTATGAAGTCGTTAAATGAGTATGATAACTCAACAATCTTAATGGTAACGCACGATGCATTTGCAGCAAGTTACTGTAAGCGAGTTATTTTCATTAAAGATGGTGAGTTATATAAAGAATTGCACCGCGGCGAGTTAACGCGTAAACAGTTCTTCCAACAAGTCGTTGACGTAATGTCTTCTATTTCTGGAGGTATGGCTGATGACCTTATCTAGCATTGCCCTCCGCAACATACAGCGGAACTTTAAAGACTACTTTGTATATTTTGCATCTATGATTTTTAGTATCGTTATTTACTTTACATTTAAAGCACTGCAATATAATTCACAAATGGAAAAAGCAGCGGAAGCTTCTAAAAAAATTAGCGGGGCATTCCAAGTTTCCAGTGTGATGCTTATTATTTTCGTAGCGGTGTTTATTATATATTCGAACGGTTTCTTTACAAGAAAACGTAAAAAAGAAGTTGGGTTATATTCTTTATTAGGTATTCGTAAAAGACAGATTGGTAAAATGCTCTTTTATGAAAATATGTTAATGGGATTAATGTCTTTAATTATCGGGATTGCGATTGGTAGCGTCCTTTCAAAACTATTCCTTGAGCTACTAGTAAGCATGATGGGATTAAAATTAAATGTACATTTTGAAGTACCAATGGCTGCAATTGTTGATACAGCAATTATTTTCTTTGTGATTATTTTATATACATCACTTCAAGGATATCGTCTAATTTATCGATTCAAGCTAATTGAACTTTTCCGTGCAGAACGTGAAGGAGAAGCAATGCCGAAGGGCTCTGTTATTATGGCATTAATTTCAGTTTTCTTAATCGGTTCAGGTTATTTCTTAGCGTTAATGTACATGAAAGCAGTTATGTATGCAGACTTTATGGTCGTTGCATTATACATTTTATTAGCAACAGTAGCAGGAACTTATTTATTGTTCATGTTCTTCACAGTATTTATATTGAAACGTGCAAGAAATAATAAGTCAGCGTTTTATAACGGTATGAATATGGTAACGACATCGCAATTACTATATCGTATTAAAGGAAATGCGAAATCACTTGCGACAATTGCGATTTTAAGTGCAGTAACATTAACAGCGGTTGGTACGTCTGTTACGATGTATTACAACACATTTACGCAATCAAAAGTGGCTTCGCCGTATAGTTATTCTTATGAGAAAAAAGATGAAGCATTAGATAAAAAAGTAAATGAAATACTTGCTGGAGAAAAGAAGAATCATCCAGTGACATATGAATCAGAACTTGAAATGATTCCTGTGAAAGGAACATTTAAAGGTGAAAGAGCGGATCAAGTTCTGAACACACACTATAATGTTACGAAGCAGTACCAGCTTATTTCTCAATCAAACTTTAATACAATCGCGAAACATTTAGATATAGACCCTGTAAATTTAAGTGCGAATGAAGCTTTTGTATATGATAGCCTATATATTGAAAAACTTGATTTTGGTCCTCTTTACACAGGAAATACAGCTGTATTCCCTGTTGGAAATGAATCGAAAGAGTTAAAGATTAAAGGTGTAAATAGTAGAAGTGTTACAAACTTAAATGAACTATTTGTAATCGTTCCAGATCAAACATATGAGCAGGCGAAACAAGTAAACGAAACGCGCACTGTAAAAAATATTGATGTAAAAGGTGAGCGAAATAGTAAAGAGTTAACAGCGAAATTAGCAAGTGTTATGCCAGCTGGTGAATCAGAAATTTTAAAACCATTTCATGATTTCTATACAGGATTCCAAATGGGACTTGAAACGACAGGTTTAATGATGTTCATCGGACTATTTTTAGGATTAGTATTCCTATTAGCGACAGGTTCAATCATTTACTTCAAGCAGCTTACAGAGGCAAGCGCTGACCGTGATCGTTACGTTGTTCTTCATAAAGTCGGTGTAACGAAGCAAGAGATGAAGAAAGCTATCGCAAAACAAGTAAGCTTTATCTTTGCGATCCCGTTAGTAATAGGAATTTTACACAGCTTGTTTGCATTAAAGGGTTTAGGAAACATATTACCGTATGAAATCATGATCCCACTTCTAATTAGTATTGGAGTATACGGTGTCATTTATATTGGATATTACTTCTTAACAGTGCGTTCTTATTATAAGATTGTGAGTGCGAAGTAATAAAGGGGCAGCTATCGCTATAGGCGATAGCTGTTTTTTATTCTTCAGAAAATCTTAAGAATTCTCCTCAATTTTTGTTAAGAAACGATAGTTATACTTAGACACAAGTTAAAAACTATTGAACGAATGGGGAGAAGTTTACATGCAGCTCATAACATTCTTACACGAATTTATGAAACATCCGAAACATACTGGTGCAGTTGCGCCAAGTTCAAAAATATTAGCAAAGAAAATGGTAGATGTAATTGATTTTAATAAAGCAAAATGCATTGTAGAGTTAGGGCCTGGTACAGGAGTCTTTACGAAAGAAATTATGAAGAGAAAGAAGAAGGACACAATATTTCTTCTTATTGAAATTAATGAAGTGTTTTGCAAAGAGTTAAAGAGAAAGTTTAAAGATGAGCAGAACGTCATTGTTGTGCACGGTTCAGCTGAAAATATAAAGAAGTATATGGAAGAGTTTAATATAGAATGCGTTGATTACGTCTTATCAGGGTTACCTTTCACTTCTTTGCCAGAAGAAGTTTCAAAGCGCATTTTAAACAATGTAATGGAAGCGATACATGAGAATGGGGAATTTATTACATTTCAATATTCACTTGTGAAAAAAGGGTTTATACAGTATTTCTTTCCTCAAATTACATTAGAAAAAGTGTGGCTCAATTTTCCGCCAGCGTACGTCTTTAGCTGTAAAAAAGAGCTAAGGAGAGTATATGCATAATGGAATTGCATGAATTATTATCCTATATTGAGCAGTATGGTTATTGGGCGTTATTTTTCTGTTTATGGTTGGGTATTATCGGTATGCCAATTCCAGATGAAATGATTGTTATGAGCGGAGGATTTGTATCTTCATTAGGTATATTAAATGTTATTCCTGCGTTTTTATTAACGTATTTAGGCGTTGTGTCTGGACTTTCTTTAGGCTATATATTAGGAAAAATATTTGGTACAAAAGTACTTGATAAGCTAATGAAAAAGAAAAAGGCGAATTATCTTTTGAAATCTCAACAAATGGTAGAGAAGTATGGCCATTATGCATTAGTCACAAGTTACTTCATACCAGTTGTAAGACATATCGTACCGTATTTAGTTGGGATGAATAATATGTCATTTCGGATATATGCTTTGTATTCCTATACGACAGGGTTTGTTTGGACACTCGTTTATTTCGTGCTCGGTTCTTTATTCGGACAACATATTGAAAGGATTGTAGCAGTTGCGATAGAGTATGGCGTATATTTTGGCGTAATTGTCGTTTTAATTGGCAGTTTGTTTTATGTAAAAAGAAATGCGGTAGTTAGTAAATAGAGGAGGCTGTTCCAAAATACATTTTGGACAGCCTTTTTTGTTGTTTCTACTGTTAGTTTTTGTCGGTAAGTCGATATTCCTTGTCGAAACGTCGATATAATTTCATGTACCTGGATGTGATCTCACATGTCCTCTACATTAAGAAAAAGTTAAGAAACTGTACGAGTTTTTATTAAGAAATGTTTCCTATACTTAGAAATGTCATAAATAAAAACATAATGAAAGGCGGAATATAGATGAAAAGGTTTATTTTTGGAGCAGTACTTGTTATTGTGGCAGGAGCGGCATATTTATTAAATGGGAGCGCTGCAATTGATCGAATGAACCCATTTCTTGATATAGAGAATCATTACGCAATTATTGATAATGATGGAAAAGAATTAGGCGGAAATAAAGGCCGTGAATACACGGTGAAAGCTTACGATAAGGATGGAAAAGAAAAAGAAGTAACAATTGATGGAGTAGATAAATTACAAAAGGGTTCCTACTGGCATGTACTTACAAGGGGGAATTTTTTACATGATAAAGTGCAAGTAACGATAGATAAAATTCCTGACGGTGCAAAGGCAAAGTTAGGATTGTAAATATAAACCCGATTCTCGATGAGAGAATCGGGTTTGTTATTTTATGGTAAAATTTAAATGGGAGGAGTGAGAGGTATGATACTCGTTGTTAGTCTTATATTAATTGGGATTATGTGCAGTATGAGGGTAGTATCTTTACATATGATAGAACGACAAAAGATAGAAGAACGATACGTATATTGTCCAAAATGTGATGCGAAAATTAGAAAAGGGAATTCTGCTCCTTTTTGTTCGAAATGTAATGTAATATTTTAGTTCAAGTAAGTCCGCCGAATCACTTTGCATGGTGCTGGATTTTTCTTTTGAAGGAAATGTTGGGGAATTTCAATGCTATAAAAAAATGCGGAGTATGCCAAGAAGTTGATGAAAAAGAGCTTGAAACAATTCAAGCTCTTTTTTATTGCTATTTATGTCCTAAAATATATTCAACCTCAGGCACACTCAATTTACTTGCCTTAGCAATCGTTTCAAGTGGTATGCCAAGATCATACATACTTTTAATCATTTGGATTTTTCCCTGTTGAACTCCTTCTTTTCGCCCTTTTTCTATACCTTGTTCTATACCTTTTTCTAAGCCCTTTTCCATGCCTCTTTTCATACCTCTTTTCATACCTTCTGTCTCTGCATGGGCGAATTTTGCTGCTTCATCCATTAAAACTTTCTCCCTTGCCTCATAGGCTTGTCGGAAAGAGGAATCTTGACTCATACGTTCCCACTTGTTTATTGCTTTTTGTAAAATAGGGTCTTGGTTCATAGCAATATCCTCCAATAGTTTAGTTAAGTGCTCATCCTCATTTGCTGAAAGCAATAAAAGCCAACGAGCAAATGGGTCTTTCCACGGATTTACTTTTTCTTCATGCCATTGTTCTGTTAATTTTGGAATTTCTATAATGTGGATTTCTATGTCGTCACTCAAGAGTTTCTGTTGTTGTGTATTCCATAATGTACCCTTTGTATGAAATTCTTTGTGATCTAAAAACATTATGAAGTTCAATAAATTAATGGTGATGGTTTTACGAAGTGCACTGTAGGGCATCCCTTTTTGTAACTGAGATGTATATAATTTTCCCCAATAATATAAACTGCGTTTCATCATATCGTGATTATTATTAAGCTGTATTTCTACATTTACTTTTGTCCCTGTGCCTAATGTTGCTGAAATGTCTAGAATTGATAATTTATCATTTGCGTGTTCTCGGTGTAAATGTGGATCTTCTAATTGTAGAGAAGCAATAGGTGACTCTAAAGACTCTTGTAACATCGCGTTTAAAAAGGCAATGAGAATATCTTCACTACCATTCGTACCAAACAATTGTTTAAATGCAAAATCAATGCGTAAATTCACTAATTGTTGGTTGAACAAAGTATGTCCTCTCCCTTATATGAAGGTGCTTCTTTTCTTCATTTTATCTAAAAATAACTAGAGTATGCAAACAAGCTATTCTTCTATTTTTTAGAAGTATTATTAGAATGTCACAGGCAAGCATGGTTATGTTATACTCTAGTGAAATTGGAAAATAGCTTATGAAACCGAAGAATGGAAACGTGTTGAAGATGAAAAAGTAAGTGAAAATGAATTCTTCCAATCAGTAGCCGCTGCAATAGAGAAGAAAGATCCAAGTATTATTGTGAAAAAAGGATGCTAATACGCACTAGAAAAATTGGGTGGAGTTTGATTGTGACTGAAAAAGATAGGAGAAAGAATAATAAATGAAAAGAAGAAGAAAATCCGGAGAAAAAGTACAAATGAATCGTTTTGCACTACCTTTATGCTACGGAAGTGAAGCACCATATTATTATTACGAGGTAGCGCCTCATGAAAGAGAGGGTCGCTTCCATTTAACATCAGATCTTTGTGTAATGGACGGTGAACATTACTTTATTAGAGGTTGTTTAGAGCTTCCTATTATTAATTGCCATGAAAATTTCATATGGACTGTGTGGGTATCACTTAGTAAAGAAAGTTATGATGAAGTATTAGAAAAGTGGGATGAGAGAGGCAGAGAAAAGAGTGATCCTTATTTTGGCTGGTTATCTGTAGAAATACCAGTTTATCCAGAAACATTAAATTTAAAAACAAATATACATATAAGAGAAATAGGAATGGCACCGTATGTTGAATTAGAGCCAACCGAGCATCCTTTAGCAATTGAACAAAGAAATGGAATTACTTTAGAGAGAGTTAAAGAAATAGAGGAAATGATCCAAGGACACAACTAGATTAGAAGAGAAAAAACGAGTGATATCGCTCGTTTTTTCTTATACAACCGCAGGATTATAAATCATCGTAAAGTGCCCTTGCAACAATTCGATTTGACAAGGTGTGTGAAGGGAACTTTCTCCATCTGTATCTACTTCTTTTTCGTCCTCTGTTTCAATATGAATGGATTTCGCTTTTACATGGAAGATGTCATTTTCATTTGAGTCTTCAAATAGTTTCTTTCCGATATAATCTTTAAATGCTTGAATACCTGTTGATTTGACTACGAAAATATCAAGTGTTCCGTCGTCACATTTTACGTTCGGAATAAAGGACGGGATGCCGCCAAGATATTCACCGTTTCCAACCATGACAAGAACAGCTTCGTCTTCATATACTTGTCCGTCATAAGTGATTTTAACTGGGAATGTTTCAGCATTTTTGACAGTTCGAATGGTGCTTAAGTAGTAACCGATTTTACCAAGCTTTGCTTTCTCTTCTGCATCGATATTGTTTGATACTTCAGATACGAGACCAATCCCCCAGAAGTTTAAGAAATATTGTCCGTTTGCTTTTGCAACGTCAACTGGTTTTACGTGTTCTTTTGTGATAAGTTTTGCTGCTTCTGCAATGTTTTGCGGAACGCCTAGTGTGCGAGAGAAGTCATTGCAAGTTCCGCCTGGAATGATTGCAAGTGTAGGTCTAGTTTCAAGAGGTGCTAAGCCGTTTGTGCATTCAAATACAGTGCCGTCACCACCAAAGACGATAATTAAATCTACTTTACTAGCAAACTCTTGGCAATATTTTGTTGCATCACCTTGCTTTTTCGTATGAAGGATATGTAAGTCAGGAAAAGCTGCGGCAAGAGGTGGTACGATTTTCGTTAAATTTGTATGTAAGTCGCCTTGTCCAGCTTTTGGATTTACGATGAGGAGTACTTTTTCAAATTTTGTCTTTGTCATTTTTCATCTCTCCCTGTTTTTTTGTAATGGAAAGAAGGAGCTGTTCCGATGTATTTCAGAACAGCTTCTTCCTAATTAATAGGGTGCTAAGATTGTCGGTTATTGTCGGTAAGTCGATATATTCAAAAAATCGCCGATATAATTTGAGTTACAGTCGATATATTTGAAAAATCGCCGATATAATTTAAGATACGGTCGATATATTTTGAAAATCGCCGATATAAATTTCATGTACTATCGATTTTTTAAGTTATACGATTATTCCGTTACAACTGAAGCGATAAATGGTAAGTTACGATATTTTTCTGCACAGTCGATACCGTAGCCAACGATAAATTCGTCTGGAATTTGGAAGCCAACATATTCAGCTTTTAAGTCCACTTTACGACGCTCAGGTTTATCAAGTAGCGTACAGAATTTTAACGCTTTTGGTTTATGCATAAAGAAGTGATCTTTTAAGAAGTGAAGTGTTAAACCAGAATCGATAATGTCTTCTACGACAATTACGTTTTTGCCAGTAATGTTTACATCGATATCTTTTAATAGTTTTACTTTTCCAGTTGTTTCTGTTTGATTTCCGTAGCTAGATGCAGAAATAAAGTCGATTGTTACATCGTTTTTAATGTGACGAATTAAATCAGCAGCGAATACGAAAGATCCTTTTAATACAGCGATTACTACGATTTCTTCTCCCTCAAAATCATGTTCGATTTGAAGTGCTAGTTCTTTTACTTTTTCTTGTAATTGTTTTTCAGAAATTAAAGTGTCTTTTATTTCAATATTCATTGGAGTCCTCCTACAGTGTAAAACTTGTGAACATTTCGACTGTAAAGGATAGAAAGGAAAAAGTCAAAGGAGATAGTAATTTTTTACAAAATACGAACAAAATCATCTGATGATATGATATACTAATTATATTAAGAAAACGCTTCCATAAAGGGTGATTATAATGAAGAAGAAACAGTACACAACTGTAACATTTATAAAAGCATTACTATTAACAATTGTTCTTGGATTGTTGGCTTATATAATTGATGTACCAGCGATTCGTATTTCACTAATTGGAATGACTTTAGTATTAGGCGCAATTTCCCATGGTATGATGTCACAGCTGCAAGAAGCTGGACTTGATGATATGAAAGACCATATAGATAAGAAATAAGAGACCTTCACATAGGCATAGTGAAGGTTTTTTTGTTTCTTACAAAAATGTAAGGTAGTTGTAAGGGAAATCGATAGTTGCATAGTAGTGTTTTGGATAAACTATGGGTGTAAGGTAAAAGGCAAGCATATTTTAGGTAAATTAAGTTTTAGGCACTCTATATGTGAAAAAGGAGTAGGAGGGCATGGAGAAACGTTGGACGACCTTTTCTTTTTTAGCAACTAGCAACACCGTAATGCTGGCTGGCGAAATGGATTTTTTGCACTTGTTTGATCGAGAAGACGATCATTCTTCTTCTAAATTTACAATGAAATGGAGTAAGTGGAGCGATAGTTGTAGGTTTGAAGAAGAGACCCCTAACGAAGAGCAAAAGGTTATTTTGACAAACCCTATTAAAGCGTGGGTTGTTCAACGTCGTAAGTGTAACGTCAAAAATCACTTAAAGAAAACTGAGCCGAAACAATTAGTTATCGCTCCGGCCCGTTCTACTTCTAAATCACGCGAAAGTAACATGTAAATAATTGAGACACACACCCGAAAAAACATCGTATATATTGCGATGTTTTTTTATTTTTTTACAATGAAATCTTCAAATAAAATATATTTCATCTGCATCTCATATTTACATCTCTTGTTTATTCTAGTGATACATCCGATGCGAAGTGATGTAAAACGTATAAAAGGAGAGAAATAAAATGAAAAAGAAACTATTACCGATCTGTGCAATAGCACTTTTAACAGTGGGATATTCTTCAGTAGCAAGTGCGGATACTGGAACAGTAACGAAGGAAGAAGCAACGCAACTGCAACAAGATAAAGCTAAAAAAGAAGAAGCAATTAAGATACAGCAAAAGAGTGATGAAGAGAAAAAACAAGCGGTGCAAGCACAAGAAAAAAGTGATATGGCTAAAAAAGAGGAAGCTATAAAAGTACAAGAAAAGAATAATGAAGCTAAAAAAGATGCAATAGTAAAAGTTGGAGCAAATAGTGAGATGCAGATAAAGGAAATAGTAAAAGGTGAAAAATTACCAAATACAGCATCTAATAATGTAGCAATGATGGGATTAAGTGCATGTCTTGTAGCAATCGGTACATTATTTGGTTTGAAACGTCGCAATAAAGTTAAGGCGTAATTACAATATTGCCCTATAAAGAATGGGATAATTTCATATATTAAAAATGGTAGGTTATTCCTACCATTTTTGGCATGGAGGGATGAAGAATGAAGTTACTCAATTATATCGGTATCATATTGATGGCTATAGGACTACTTATGGGATCCTATTACGCTGTGGAATGGTATAAAGGAAAAAGTTCTGCGCAAGAATTAACGAATGAGGAAATAAAGAGCTTTAAAAATATACAACATAATCAACTTCCTTATGAAACACTGGTAACTTCTCAAGTGCCTTCTTCTCAAACAGAACATAAAGAAGGAGAAAAGGTAGCGATGTTAAATATACCGAAATTAAAGAAGAAGTTTTCTATATATTGGGGAGCGGATGATGCAACTTTGAAAAAAGGAGTTGGAATGTTCGTTAGTGATGTAACGACAACGCCATCTGGAGGAGGACATACTGTACTAAGTGGGCATAGGGATACTGTCTTTACAGAATTAGGACAGTTGAAAGAAAAAGACACTCTTGTTTTAGAGTATGATAATAAAACGTACACATATGAAATTCAAAAAATATGGATTACCCATGCGGATGATCGTACTGTTATTATAAAAAAAGAAGAACCGATACTAACACTGACGACTTGTTACCCATTTGATTATATAGGGGATGCGCCAGATAGATATATTATCGAGGCGAAGTTAACTGGTAGTTATTCAAAATGAAATTGTAGTTTCGAAAAGCGGGAGGGGGATACATAAGTTATGGCAAAAAACATTTTAATTGTGGAAGATGAAGATATATTACGTGAAATATTAAAAGACTATTTTTTAAGTGAGCAATATGTAGTGTTTGAAGCGAGGGACGGGAAAGAGGCTTTAGTTGTATTTGAAGAAGAAGAGGTTGATTTAGTTATTCTTGATATTATGTTGCCGGAACTCGATGGATGGTCTGTTTGCCGAAGAATCCGTAAAACATCCGAAGTTCCTATTATTATGTTGACGGCACGTGTAGATGAAGATGATACGTTACTTGGATTTGAACTTGGGGCGGATGACTATGTGACGAAGCCATATAGCCCACCAATTTTATTAGCAAGAGCGAAACGGTTGTTAGAGAGTAGAAAAGTGACAAAGCAACTTTTAGAGAATGAAGATGATATATTATCAATCCATGGTATTCATGTTCATTTTCCATCGCGTACTGTTACGGTAAATAAAACAGACATTAATTTAACACATACAGAATTTGAAATATTAGCGTATTTTATGAAAAATCAAGGAATTGTCTTAACGCGAGAGCAACTCATTTCAAGAATTTGGGGATACGAATTTGCAGGCGATGATCGAACGGTTAATAGTCATATTCGTAATTTAAGAAATAAATTAGGAGAGAAAGCAAAGTACATTACAACTGTAGTACGAACAGGTTATAAATTTGAGGGGAATGTATGAGAAAAGGGATTGTACTAAAATTATTTACCCTCACAACAGCGCTATGTATGTTAATTTTAGCGACGATTTTTATTGGACAAACGATATTTTTTAAACAATATTACGCGAATCGAAAAGTGGAAGATATTAAAGTGAATTTAAATTCCTTTGAGAAGAATTATTTAAACTATGCAGGAAATGTGGAAGAAATTAAGCGACTGGAGCAAGACTTTTTAAGAGAAAATAATACGTGGATTACGACATTAGATCAGAACGGGAATTTAAAACATGCGAACGACTTCTATTTTGAGGTTGTTTTAGAAAAAAGGGCAGAGAAGAAATATGGACCCAAAATGATCTATATTCCTTTGAACTATCTCATGAATGTAGATGAGATTGAAAAGGGAGCACTATCTAGTTTTGTAGGGCAAGAAGTGTATCTTAGCGGACTGCAAAGAAATGGCAGTTTTATCACATTATATTTACAATTACCAGAACAGAACTTAAGTTGGGCTAATAAACCGTTAAGTAAGAAATTACTTGAAAAAGAACGTAAGATAAGCGAGGATGGGCCAAAAGTCGCTCAAGACATTATCGTTCAGGAAAGAAAAAATATTGCTGGAAATTTGAGTGATTTGGAAAAGAAGAGGGTCGTTCAAAATTCAGATTTCGATATGTTTGGAAAGATTACGAAAGTTCAGCTTCCGGATGTAACAGGTCCTATAAATCCAATTTATAAAAATAGCATCTTTTTAGATAACATAAAAGAATTTCAAACGGATTTATTATTGAAAGAGAGCAAGCACATACAATATGCAACACAAACAATGGACTATGAAAAAAATGATATTAAATATAAATTATTAATCAAGCCAATAAAAGAAAAAGATGGATCAGTAACTTATATATATGCGATGGCTTCTTTACAGCCTGTAGATGAAGCTGTACAAATGGTGCAAGATTACTACATTTACATCATTGCATTTGTAGTCGTTCTTATTTTTCTCGCTGCATTTTATTATTCAAAACAAATTGCAAAACCGTTATTAAAAATAAATGATACGACAAAGAAAATAGCGCATTTAGATTTCACAGAACAAATACCGATTACTTCAAAAGATGAAATTGGTGATTTATCGAAAAATATTAATACACTCTCTAACAAATTAAATTCCCATATTGGACAACTAGAACAAGATATTGAAAAGGAAAGAAAGTTAGAAAAGACGCGGAAAGAATTTATTTCCGGTGTTTCACATGAACTAAAAACACCGCTGAGTATTATGAAAAGCTGTATTTCTATTTTAAAAGATGGAGTAGCCGAGCATAAAAAAGAGTACTATTTTCAAGCGATGGAACGGGAAGTAGACAAAATGGATACGTTAATTTTGGATATGCTGGAGTTAGCTAAATTTGAGTCAGGCACATATAAAATGAAAAAGGATTCATTTTATATTGATACAGTAATTGAAGATATATGTGAACACCTTTCTGTAGAAATAGAGAAAAAAGAACTTCGTGTTCATAAACATATAGGTCTATTTGAAGTAGTAGCAAATCAAGGCCGGATTGAACAAGTCATCGTGAACTTCATTACGAATGCGATACGTTATACACCAAATAAAGAAGATATTATTATTTCTACAATAGATGAAAAAAATCGTATAAAAGTATGTATTGAAAATAAAGGTACTCACATTGAAGAAGAACAATTAGATAAAATTTGGGATCGTTTTTATCGCGTGGATGCAGCTCGCCAGCGTTCGCAAGGAGGAACAGGTCTTGGGCTTGCCATTTCAAAGAATATTTTAGAACTACATGATGCTGAATATGGGGCAGAAAATACAGAAGATGGTGTGTTATTTTATTTCTATTTACCGAAAAAAGCGTAGATCATATTATCTACGCTTTTTTAATTTATTTTCATATTATCTTTACCTAATCTTTATTTTTAATCAGTATAATTTGTTTAGAAAATGAGGTTATGTAAGGAGTCGATGAACCGTGCATAGCAATTGGCTAAGTATAATGGTATTTATTTTCTTTTGCGCATTTATTGTTTTTTTAATTGATATTACGATATGAAAAAAGAGCGCTTATTAAGCGCCCTTTTTGTTTGCATTTATTTGATAAGCATTGATGCTCTTGAATAAGCGTGGTGAAGTAAGGAATAAAAATATAAGTAAAACTGTACATAAAATAAAAGAACCGAGCATTGTACTGCCGTTTACGATTAATGAATAAAGCACAGCTGATTGACCTTTCGGTGCATATTGTCCCCAGAAAATAATACCGGCAATAAAGTGACAGAAGTAGCGAGCAAAGCTACCGATAAATGTAGCAACAATAATGTAACCAAGAACTTTTTTTCCTTCGTTTTGTTTGGAAGAAGGTTTGTCTTTGCGACTACCTAAATTGGATTGTTCTAAGTTATTTTCATTGGATGTTAAAAGTGCCTTTTGAATTGGACGATAGAATAAACCAGCAAATCCAATGAATGCGAAAGCAACGAAGTATTCAATGAGTACTTGAAGTGGCGTGACGATAATGGCATCGCCTACGACAATTTGTAATAATCCCCAAATTAAGCCTCCTAAGAAAGCCATTTTGAAGCCCCAGCGGTATGCGATAATAAAAATAGGAATCATAGCAAATGAAATGGAACCGCCTGTTGGAAGGCTGATTGATAATGGTAAAATGTCGATGACCATGGCGAAGGCTGCAAGAATAGCAGATTCGATCATCGCTTGTAAATTGGTGTTACGCATGTTGTCTCCCCCTAAATCCAAGTTGTACAAAAAAGAATAGATATCATAGGAGGATACGAAATACGTAAATAAAAAAGAGGTATGTATTTCGGACGTTTGCACAATCCCTGCGTTAGCATTAACTAACAGGTTCGAAGGGTCGGAACGAAGTGTTCCCTCTCAGCGGCATGGCTCCCCCTGTGATAACGAAATTCTTTATTTGTTATTGTTTATTGTAAGCGAAATGGGTGAGAATGGCAAACGAATCCATTATGACAATGATTGAAATAAAATTGTAGAAAAATGTTAATAAATATGAAGTCAAAGGGGATAGTGCCAAAGAAATAGAGTGTGCTATAATTCTTTTGAAAATAATTATCATTCTCTTCGGAGGGGGAAGGTTATGAGCTTAGTAGATATTAAAATCGGTGAGAAAGTGTTAGTAAAAAGTATGCGGTCTTTAGATTATTTATTAAAGAGAAGGCTAGCTGCTTTTGGTCTTTCTGAAGGAAGCGAACTTCGTATGAAGCAGAAAGCGATGTTCAAAGGTCCTTGTACATTGGAGTGTCGTGGACAGTTAATTAGTATTCGTCATTGTGACGCGAAAATGATAAAGGTGGAATTAGTGTGAATAAGGTAGCTTTGCTAGGGAATCCGAATACAGGGAAAACCTCATTATTTAATGCACTTACTGGCTCTTATGAATACGTAGGAAACTGGAGCGGTGTAACAGTAGAAAAGAAGGTTGGTAAATTAAAAGATAAGCAAGGAACATTAATTGATTTACCAGGTGTGTATGATTTGAATCCAGTTTCACGTGATGAAGGTGTTGTAACAAATTTTCTATTAACAGAAGAATTTCAGCATATGTTAAATATTGTGGATTCTTCGCAATTTGAACGGAATATGCATTTAACGTTGCAATTACTTGAATTTGGTAAGCCAGTTTCAATTGGGTTAAATATGGTTGATGTGGCGAAGCAAAGAGGTATTGTAATTGATGTCAAACGATTATCAGAACTATTAGGTGTAACAGTTGTTCCTGTCGTTGCAAGAAGCGGAAAAGGTTGTGAAGAATTACTTGCAACTCTTAAAGAAAATGACAAAAAAGAGAAAAAGCCATTCATTATTTCATATGGTGTACAAATGGATGAAGGAATTGGAGAAGTAATTTCTCTTTTAGAGAAAGCGAATTATGAGCATCCGAGATGGTTAGCGCTTCAATTTTTAAGTAATAACGAAGTAGTAGAAAAAGAAATGAAGGTATTACCAATCTATAAGGAACTCAAAGCCATTCGATCTCGCTTAGAAGAAAAACTTGATTGTACGTTGGAAGAGCATATATACAAAACTCGTGAAGCGTATATTGAAAAATTAAAAACAAATGTTATGAAGCATGAGAAAGAAGGGAAAATTCCTTTTTCAGAAAAAATGGATAGATTAATTACACATAAAATTTTAGGACTTCCAATCTTTTTAGCAGTTATGTTTTTTATTTTTCAGGTTACGTTTACGTGGATTGGGACACCTTTATCGGATATGTTAGATGAATTTTTTGCTGGACAGCTTACGGATTGGGTGACAGCTGGACTTACAAGTATCGGAGCTTCTAATTTTATTCAAGCACTCGTTACAGAAGGTATTATTGCCGGTGTTGGTGCTGTATTAGTATTCGTTCCACAAATCTTTGCACTATTCTTTTTCATTTCATTATTAGAAGACTCAGGATATATGGCGCGAATTGCAGTTGTTATGGATAGAATTATGGAATTTTTTGGTTTGAACGGAAAAGCGTTCATTCCCATGATTATCGGTTTCGGATGTAACGTTCCAGGTATTATGGCAGCGAGAACGATTGAACAAGACAAAGAACGTTTACTTACAGTTCTTGTAACACCATTTATGTCTTGTTCGGCACGTTTACCTGTATATGCGTTATTTGCGGGCGTATTCTTCCCTCATAGTCAGGCAACGGTTGTGTTTTCTTTATACGTTGCAGGGATTGTTCTTGCGTTATTAGTTACAAAAATTATGTCTCTTACTATTTTAAAAGCGGAAAAATCTATCTTCGTTATTGAACTACCACCTTACCGCGTGCCACAAGCGAAAACGTTATGGCTAAGTACGTGGGAGAAAGGGAAAGGATTTGTTCGTAAAGCAGGTACCTTTATCTTCGGTGGTTCTGTTGTCATTTGGCTATTAAATTATGCAGGTCCATCAGGATTTGGTGTTGATATGGGAGACAGTTATTTAGCCATGATTGGCGGATTTATCGCACCATTATTTGCACCGCTTGGATTTGGAACGTGGCAAGCTGCAGCGTCCCTTTTAACAGGATTTTTAGCGAAGGAAGTTGTCGTTTCTACAATGGCAATTATTTATGCGGTGAAAGAAGATGTGCTTGGCAATGTAATGGGAGCACATTATACTGCGTTATCAGCTTATGCATTTATGTTCTTTATTTTATTATATGTTCCGTGTTTAGCGACAGTAGCCGTTATTAAACGTGAAACTGGATCAGCGAAATGGACGATTTTCTCAGTCGTTTATCCGCTCGTAGTTGCTTATGTATTAACGCTTATTATATACCAAGTTGGATCCTTACTCGGATTCTAGAAGGAGATGTATAATGATGGTCAATATTATAATTGGAGCTATCATTTTTGGTTATGCAGCATATACGTTAGTTCATTTTGTAAAGAGAAGTAAAAAAGGAAAATGCGCCGCATGTTCTTTGAATAAGTCATGTCAGTCGCAAACTTGTAGTCCGGATACGGAGAAAATTGCTCATAATAAATAGAAAAAAGCTTTGCGAATTTGAATTGAACCCAAAAAGTTAGAAAAATATATTAAGCAACTACTAAGGATTGAACTCCTATAGAATTAGCAATGGTTTTTCCACCTTTAGTACCTTCTAGATATCGTTTTACTGCTTGTATTTTATCTTTTGAAGAAAATTTAACCATAAAAAATGCACCTCCAATTGTTAATTATGTGTCTAACAATTGGAGTGCACTTCATTACAGGCAGTCTTTTTAATCTACTTCAATATCTCGTCCTTCTGTCATCACTTTATTTCTCCAAAGCAAAAGTAATCTCCTAAATTCTGAAGTTTCTAATTTACATTGATTATTTGGTGGGCTAATGTAATAATTAATCGCGCTTGTATATTTAGGTTCAATAAATACAGCAGCAGCATTGTATTCTAGTTCATAACTAGGGTACTTTCCCTCTACGACATGGTCTAAAACTTCTATGTATTCATCCGCTTCATCTTCATCTAGATTTTCTATAAAGTCAGATACAATAGCAATTTCTTTTGGTAAACGAATTCTTAGTCCACCAAATGGGTCACGCCAAAATTCATGTGAATAATTCATTAATACAACCTCACTATCTTCTCGTATATTTTGGATAAGCAGTGGTAATTTCTCCATTTTCAATAATCATCTCAACCTTAAATCCAGAAGAAGTTTGCCCTACGTATTTATTTGGAGCGATTTGAACACGATTGGTATATGCTTCTTTAATAGAATCGACTACCTGGACTCTATTCCAATCCTTAGGGAAAAATGCACCTCCAATTGTTAATTATGTGTCTAACAATTGGGGTGCACTTCATTCGCGAAGCTTTTTTGTTTTACTTCTTAATTTTTACAAGTTGTGATGATTCTACATCATTCTTTCCAGGAAATTCTTTACTTGGGTCTTTATCAAATTTTAATACCCCAACAGATTTTTCATCACCTTTTACATTGCTGTAAGTTGCGTCATCAACAATGGCATACATATCTGTATATGTACGGCCACTTCCGATAATTGTATTGCCTTCGTATTTTAATTTTGCCCCATCAAGTGTAGCATTTTCTACTTTTTCTTTTGCGAATAATACACCTTGTTCTGTTGTTACAGCTGGTAATTTATCAAGTGGCTTCGTGTCGTCTTTTGCATCCACTTTGCTAAGTAACTCTTTCTTCACAAGTTCTTCACCAGTTTTCTTATCCATGACAAGAACTTTTTTACCGTCTAATGTTGTCATTTTCATTTTATAGAAGTCTTTTTCTTTCACTTCTTTTTTATTTTTATCTGCAATTTGTGTTACTTGTTCTTCTGTTCCGTACAGTACAAATCCGTTTGCTTTTTCTCCTAATAAAGAACAACCTGATAATGCTCCGAATGAAATTGCTGCTGCTAACCCGATTCCTACTAATTTTTTCATGGTGATTTCTCCTTTTATCTGTTTTATAGTAAATACATTTTTGTATTCGTTCTGAAATGATGAGAAGCTTGTTTGTTGCTTCTAGTATTAGTGTATAAGAAATAAGGAAACGTAACTATCGAGTTAGCTTACAGTAACATTACAATAATGTAATTTAGTGAAAGTGCACAAAAGTAAGTTAATTTCAAAGAGAAATAATGAGAATATATTAGAAATACAATATTGTATCTAGAATGTCATATTATATTGGATGTATTTTGGAAATAACATGTAAGTACATCTTCGTTTTGTTATAATAAACACATAGCTGTAAAAATGACCATTCTTTACTGTTAAGGGAGATTTTTTATTTTTCCAAGTAGTGAATTTGAAATATGAGGTATATTATAGGAGGAATTTAGATGTCTGTATTTAAACGATTACGAGATTTAACAATGTCAAATGTGTATTCATTAATTGAAAAAGCGGAAGATCCAGTTAAGATGACGGATCAATATTTACGCGATATGCAAGCGGATGTACAAGAAGCTGAGAAAAGTGTAGCAGCTCAAATTGCACTAGAGAAGAAATTCAAAATCTTATTTGAAGAGCAAGAAGCACTTGTGAAAAAACGTGAAGAGCAAGCTCATATGGCTGTTCAAGCTAGTAACTTAGATCTTGCGCGCCGTGCACTAGAAGAAAAACAAAATGCAGAGCAAAAGATGAATGAGTATAAAGCAAGCTATGAACAAAACAAAGCCGCTGCTGACAATCTTCGCCTGAAGCTAGAAGAAATGCGTAAGCAATTAACAGAGCTGAAAAATAAACGTGAGACACTTGTAGCACGTGTAAATGCGGCGAAAGCACAAAAGAATATTAATCAGGCGATGTCTGGATTTGATTCAAACTCAGCGAAAGCTGGTTTAAGCCGTATGGAAGAGAAAGCTCTTCAATTAGAGGCTGAAGCAGAAGCAAGCGGTGAAGTGTACAAAAAAGAAAAGTCATTAGATGATGAATTCGCAAGCTTAAACAAAAATTCTGCTGTTGATGATGAATTAGCTCGTATTATGAAGCAGTATGAGAAATAATATAAAATAGAGACAAATGAACCGACATGTCTAAATAAATTCATGTCGGTTTTCTATTATTTTTTAGAGGAGGTTTTGCAATGACATGGACAAATGTATTAGCCATGCTTGTATGGACTGGAGCGAGTGCAGTACTTTTATTTGCAATTATGTGGGTTGATTCAATTTTTACTAAATACAATGACTTAAAAGAAATTAAAAATGGGAATACAGCTGTAACAACTCGTTTCGTCATGAAATTATTGGCGCAAGGGTACATTTTATCTCAATCGATTACGAAAGCAAATGACTTATGGCAAGCGCTACTTGCATCAGCAGTTTCTTTCGTTATTTTATTAGTAGTAGAAATGTTTATCGAATTTGTGTTAAAGAAAATGGCTGGCTTAGATTTAGAAGAAGGTACGAAAGAAGGCAGTGTTGCACACGCGATGTTGGCCGGATCATTACATATTGTTGGTGCACTTATTTTAGGTGCTTGTTTATAAAGAGAGAAGGAGGGGTAGATCATGAGTTTATTTAAACGAATTAAAAATATAATGAAAAGCCCAGAACCGCCGAAACCAGAGAAAAGTTTGTTAACGTTAGCTCCTGGCGATATGGTTGAAGTTTCATTAGTCATGTACGAATTAATTGGGAAAACGAGTATGCATTCTCGTAAAGAAATTGTTTTAACACTACAAGACGGGAAAGATATTCGTTATTTAAAAATTGAAGACCGTGAAAATACGTATTATAAATTATATACACCAATTGATGGTCGTTTAGATTCGATTGATGAAATTCCGACCACAATTGAGATGGATGATACAGAGTACCATATGGAAGAGCAATATAACGGACGTGTTGTTGTGATGGGGAAAACACCATTCTCTGCTTCAGAAGAACAGTATGTATGGGAATTCCAATCAGATAATCGAAAATTATTGCGTATTGAATGGCAAAATGGTCGCACAATGATGTATGAGGGAGAAGCAATTATTCCTGCTGATGTACAAATTATAAGAGCAACGTAAGGGGGCGTAATCATGTCAAACCGATTGTTTACCATGATTAAATCGTTCGTGATCCCTATACTTGCTATCGTTATATTACTTGTTGTTGCTGGATATGCCTTATCAGGTTGCCAAGGCGGACAGACAAAGTCGATTCAAGACCGTTATCCGCTTGAATCTGTCGCAAAAGAAGGTAAACAAGAATCTTACGTGTATAGGGCCGCCAATCGGTCAGTTCCTGAAGTAGCGAAGGAACTCATTAATGAAAGAGAACCGAAGCAAGCATCTAAAGAAGATGAAAATCAAATGTTCCTCGTTTATTCTGATAAAATGTATAATTTGCAAAAGGATAAAGAGAAACCATCTGATACGTTAATTGAAGTAAGCAATGAAGAATTTGTCCGTCAAAATTACCAACCATCCTTCCTGCAAGGATATATTATGGGGAGTATTTTAAACGATATATTCGGTTCACGAAAATCATCATACGGTGATTATCGCGGATATAATGACAGACAAAATCATAAACCAGTTATTCCAGAAAGACCACCTACGAAAGAAGAAAAGAAAACCCCGCCTCCAATTACGAAGGAAGGGAAAGGATCTATCATTAAGCGAGGCGATAATGTAGATTCGAAACCTTCTGTAGGAGATACAGGAAGTATTACGAAAAAAGGAAGTAGTACGCCTCCGCCTTCTACTGGAAGCAAAGGGAAAATTACGAAAAATCCAGGTGGTTCAAGCGGATCAGATGTGAAGCCGAAATCATCTATTAAAACGCCGCCAAGGAATACATCGCCTCCGAAAACGAGGGTCGGTGGTTCAGGGAAAATTACGAAGAGAAGATAGGTATAGAGGCCGAAAAGTGGAATTCGCTTTTCGGTCTTTTTATTGTGGAAATTAATTCTTTGTAACTGGTACAATTAAGTTATAAGGAGGGATTAGTATGACTATGTATAAAAGATTTAGTGTAATTATGTTCCTCGTCTTATTCTTAAGTTTGTTTATTAGCACAACGATGAAATTCCACTTTGTAGTAGGTATTCTATGGATATTATGTACATGTACTCTTTTTCTATATGTTCCGCTTCGTTTTCAACAAGAAGTACCGGCTTTTCAAAAATACGTAGCATGGATTAAAAGCGGGGGGAGATGGGGCGAGTAAAAATATATCAACGATTATTGGAATATATCGACCACAACTCAAAATATATCAGCGATTATTGGAATATATCAATCACAACTCAAAATATATCAGCGATTATCGAAATATATCGACCACAACTCAAAATATATCAGCGATTATTAGAATATATCGACTTACCGACAAAAACTGACAATGGTAAAAGAAGAGGGTATGCCAACATATTGGCACACCCTCGTTTTTCATAACGATTAATGAATATCACGTTTCTTAAAGTTACCACCTTTTACTTCCGCTACATCATAAACTGTAATAAAAGCGTGTGGATCGATTTCATTAATAAGTTCTTTCATTTTACTTTCTTCTAAACGGTTAATTACACAAGAAATTTCTTTGAATTTCTCTCTTGAATAACCACCGTACACTTCGTTATATGTTGCACTTCGGCCTAAACGATCGCGAATTGTTTCTACCATTAATTCAGGCTCTTTTGTAATAATTTTAAATGCTTTCGAACCACTTAAACCGACTTCAACGATATGAATCACTTTCGAAGCGATAAAGTACGCAATTGCCGAAAGGATAGCTCCCTGAAGACCGAATACTGTAGATACGAAAATAAATACGAACATGTTTAAGAATAAAATAAGGTCACTCGTTCCAAATGGTAACTTACGAGAAAGCAATACAGCTAGCATATCGATTCCATCTAATGCCCCGCCGTTACGTAATGCTAGTCCCATACCAAAACCGATAATGATACCACCAACAACTGTAACTAATAATGTATCCCCTTCAATAATAGCTGGTATTCCGTGCATGACAACGGTACCTATTGCTAATGAAGCAATCCCAATAATAGAATAAATTGCAAAGCTTTTACCGATTTGCTTATATCCTAACCAAACGAAAGGAATGTTAATAATTGCGATTAGAGCTCCTAATGGCAATCCAAATAATCTTGAACTAACGATACTTAAACCAGTTACACCACCGTCTGATACGTTATTTGGAATTAATACTGCTTCTAATCCGTACGCTGTAATAAATGCCCCAATAATAATCATCAAAGCTTTTGAAGCAATTTTTAGCTTATTGGGCTTGTTTTTGATAATTTTCTCCATGTAATTTCCTCGTTTCAAACTAGTTTCTTATTTGTTACGTAATTCACACCTAATTACCATTTTAACATTTAATTTGAAAAAATTCTCTTTAAAGGATGTATGCAGGGAATATTATCACCATATTATCTTTAAAATATTTTTGAAATAAGTATAAGAAATCCCATCCTTTCAAAGGATGGGATGCTATTAAGAAAATATAAAACTAAGTACTGATACAAATAAAGCGAATCCTAAAATAACTCCGCAAAACTTCATATGACGTTTACGCCCCATTACGACAATCGCAACATATTCACGAATCATCGCGTTAGGCCAATAATAAAAAGCAGTTTTTGATCCGATTCCTTGGCTATTAAGACCGGCCTGCTTTGCGTATATACCGGCGCGGAAAAGATGGAAGTTGTTTGTTGTAAAGATACTTCTATACTTACCTTCAGGTTTTAAAGAATCCATAATTTCTTTAGAGAACAACATATTTTGATATGTGTTTACAGAGCGATTTTCTTGCACTGTATGTTCAAGCGGAATTCCTTTTTCAACAGCATACTTTTGCATCGCTTCTGCTTCAGGAAGGCCTTCATCTGGACCTTGGCCACCAGAAAATATAATTGTTGGTGGTGTATTCACAGCTGCTTGTTTCCAGTAAAAGTCGATTGCTTTATGAATACGACTTGCAAGTAAAGGTGGTACTTTATCATTAATTAAGCCACTTCCAAGAACGATGATGAAATCTTGATTACGTCTTGGTCTGTTGAATTGATATAGAAAATAAGCGCTTAAAAAGTTAGATAAGTGTATAAAGAAATATACAGTTATAAGGGAAATACCTGCAAAAATAGGCTCTAAATGTGATGAGACCAAACTTGCTGGATTTATAATAGGAAGTAACATAAAGAATAATATCCCTAAAGCAGCAAGGAGTGTTAAACAGTTAGTGAACCGTCGTCCTTCGCGCTTCATTAAAATTCTAGCATTAAGAAATAACCCAAACATTAAGGCAATAATGCCAAAAGGAATCATAATGATAAGTGCTAAAATAGGTAAAATGATACTATAGCGTAAGATATCACTACTTGAATTCACAGATATAATTACACAAAAAAGAAGGAAAAAACAGATAAAGGTATTAAATAAAAAGCCGTTTATTATTTTTCGTGGATCTTTTAAATAGGAGATAAGAAAAATAATAAACAGTATAAGAGGGATAATTCCGAAATACAGCATAAATATAGTACACCTCGACTTGTATAAGAATTTGACATACCTTTTATATTACATGATTTTATAATTGAAAATGAAAGAAAAAGGATTTTGAATTTTCTCAATAAAATATATGGATACATATGTTACAATATATTCAAAGCGATATATTAAAAGTAAAATGGTTGAAGAGGCACTCTATGGAGTGTCTTTTCTTTTTTGTATGTAATTATGCATATTAGATTTATTTTCAAGTGAAGAGGATTAAAATATAAGTGGTAGGCAGACTATATAAAGCAGAATTTAATACAAACATTTCCCTCTACTTTTTGTATCTAACAATCGTATAAAAATAAATAATTCTGTTTTATAGTGTTTGTTTATGAAAGGCACCTTCTCTGAAGGCGCCTTTTTATTGTTTAGTATAGACAGTTTTTACTGTTTGCATAGTGGAAACTATCTATACTAAACATTAGCAATCTTCCGTATAAATATTATCAATTTACTATATATTCCAGCGGTGTTAACCTACATATGAAAGGCTTTCTTTTTCAAAATATTACCCCTAATAAATTTTTGAAGAAGTCAACTGTCTCCAGACTTGCCATTCATGCTTAGCAAAAAAGAATCCTTTGGATTCTTTTTTGTGTTCGACAAAATATGACAATATACATTTAAATAATTTGTTATATTGTTAAATGGTTATTATGGTAAAGAGAAGGAGACTTAAGTATGGGATTAAAAAAATTAATTGTAACAGGTGCAATTGTTGCAACTACAGCAGTTACTTCAATTGGAACAGCGCAAGCAAGCGCAGAGTTTAAAGATGTTCCAAACAATCATTGGTCTTATAAAGCAATTATGGATTTAGCAAATAAAAACGTTGTTGCTGGATACGGAAATGGACTTTTTGGATTTGGTGATGATGTAACGCGTGAGCAAGTTGCCGCTCTTATGTTCCGTCATTTAAAACCGACAGTAAAAGAACAGTATAACAATCCATATAAAGATATTACGGATCGTTCAACTCTGTTTAAGAAAGAGATTCTTGCTTTAACAGAGATGGGTGTATTCGTTGGAGATAACACAGGAAAATTTAGACCGAAAGATTCGTTAACTCGTGAAGAAATGGCACAAATTTTGACAAGAGGATTCCAATTGCAAATTAGAGGGGATCATAATTTCCCGGATGTAGATAGAAATGGATGGGCGAATCCTGCGATTACTGCAATTAAATCAAATTATATTACGGCTGGAACTGGTGATGGTACATTCGCACCTAAAATGCATGTAAGTCGTGAACAATACGTTCAGTTCTTATATAATGCAACGTTACCATTTGAAGAAAGACCAGGAGCAAAACAACCACAGCCACAACCGAAACCAGAAGTAAAACCAGATCCGAAACGTTTTGCTAACTGTAAAGAAGCAAACGATGCGGGATATTATGATATTACAAGAGATAGTCCTTATTATGGTAAGCATTTAGACCGTGATGGCGATGGAATTGCTTGTGAGAAAAAGAAAAAAGGTAAATAAGAAAAAAGCACTCAGTTTGAGTGCTTTTTTCTTATGGAAACATGCTATTTTTTTAGGCACTTTTCATAAAATGAAAGTAAGGAAATGAAAGTGGGTGACAAAATGCCATCAGTTGTGGAAGGTGTTATTATTGAAAATTGTAACGGAACGATTAATTTAGGAGATAAATATAACGTGCAGCCGATTGAAAAAACGAAAGCTTATAATGGATCGGGATCATCGAATACAGGAAAAAAAGTACAAACATTTAGTGGGATTAGTACATCAGATGTAGGGGATAGCGATGTCAATGATCAAGGAATACAATTTACTTTATAGAGAAATATGCAAAGTTGCATAAAATGATGAACTTACCTTGTGCTACAATCTAGCTGTGAGCTGTTAATGATTCTTCTGTATTATAGTTGTTAGATTAGAAATATAACATCCTATCGAAAATCATACGTATAAAAAAGACACTTCAAACGAAGTGTCTTTTTTCATTTTAGTGGTACCCTTTAGCAGAGTCTTTATGAATTTTATTTTTAAAGATACTGTAACTCCAAAGTTGATATCCAATAACAATTGGTACCATAACCATTGCAACGAAGAACATAATTTTTAAGTTTAATTGACTACCAGCTGCGTTGTATAACGTTGTACTATAAGCATCATTAATACGAGATGGTAACATTCTTGGGAACATACCCGCAAAGCCAGTTGTCATAAACATTGCGATTGTTAAGCAAACGAATGTGAATGCAAGACCGATTTTATGTTTGTACACCATAATAAGCGCGAGTACACTCATTAACATTGCAAGTACTGGAAGAATGAATAGTACCGGGTACTCTGTGAAGTTTTGGAATAAATTTGTACGATTTGCAGTTGCTACATAGAAAATAGCTAAAATGATAGCAGCTGCCATTGAAAATGGTCTTGCGATTTTATAAGCACGGTCGGATACTTCACCAGTCGTTTTAATCATAACCCAAAGGGCACCGGATACGACGAATATAGCAGTGAAGAACAATCCTCCTAAAATACCGTAATGATTTAGTAAGCTAAGTAAATTTCCTTCATAGCCATTTTTTCCGATTTGCAGTCCGTAATAAAGATTAGCAAATGTAACACCGAATAGGAAAGCAATTAAGAAACTACCAATTGCAAATGCCCATTTACAAGTTTTTTGCCAAATTGGTGAATCATCTTTATGCATGAATTCCAGTCCAGCAGCCCGAGCAAATAGTGCAAGTAATACTAAGAATAACGGTGTATATAAATAACTAAACATATTTGCATAAGTGACTGGGAAGGCAGCAAATGTTGCACCACCAGCTGTAATTAACCACACTTCATTACCGCCCCAGAACGGGCCAATTGCTTCTTGTAATTGATTTCGTTCTTGTCGATCTTTCGTAACGAAAGGAAAAATCATTCCGTTACCAAGTGCATACCCATCAAGAATGAAGTAAACTGTCCAAATCACGCCCCATAGACCAAACCAGATGATTGCAAGCATATCATGAGACATGAGCCACGCCTCCCTTAGTAGCAGGTTCTTCTAATGCTGCTGGTCCTTTTTTCGCGAACTTCAGCATTAAATATACGTCTGCGATTAAAAGTAAAGTGTAGAACAAGATTAAACTAATTAAAGAGAACCAAATTTGCGGGACAGATATAGGTGATACAGATTCTGCTGTACGCATTAGTTTATAAACTGTCCATGGTTGACGACCTACTTCGGCAACAATCCAACCAGCGTTAATTGCGATATATGGTAGTAAAACAGACCATATTGTAATTTTTAAGTAACGTTTTGAGTTTTCCAGTTTTCCTTTTCGGTTTAAGTAGAAACCGTACCAAGTTAATGCCATAAAGAACATACCAAGTGCAACCATTAAGCGGAAGCTATAGTACACGAGGTTAACATTTGGGCGATCTTCTTTCGGAATATCTTTTAAACCAACAATTTCTCCATCAAATGAATTTGTATAGAAGAAACTTCCTAGTTTCGGAATCGTAAGGAATTCAAAATTCTTTTCGTTTTTTACATCAGGAATTTGAACAATCGAGAAGCCTTGTCCTTTTCCAGTTTCCCAAACAGCTTCCATCGCAGCACCTTTAGCTGGTTGATATTTAGCTGCTGATACACCAGATTGATGTCCTATAAACGGTGTAATTGTTGCGGCGAATAAGCCTAACAGTAAACCAAACTTAAATGATTTTTTGAAGAACTCAACTTCATTTTTACGTAATAAGTGATAGGCACTAATTGCCATAACGAAGAAAGCACCAACAATATAACAACCAATTACAGTATGGAAGAACATATTCCAAGCGTATGGATTCGTAACGAGTGCCCAGAAATCATTTAATTCAGCGCGGCCGTTACGCACGACGTAGCCAACTGGGTTTTGCATAAAGCCGTTTGCTGTAATAATCCAAAGGGCGGAAATATTTGTTCCAAGTGCAACCATCCACATACAGAAGGCACGGAACTTTGGTGAAATTTTGTCTTTACCGAATAACCATATTCCCATGAAAGTAGATTCTAAGAAGAAGGCAACGAGTGCTTCGATTGCGAGAGGGGATCCGAAAATATCTCCCATATATTTGGAGTACTCAGACCAGTTTGTTCCAAATTGGAATTCCATCGTAATCCCGGTTATAATCCCCATTACGAAGTTAATTGTAAATAATTTACCCCAGAAATTTGCCATTTTGCGGTATGTTGGATTCAATGTGCGGGCGTATTGAGTTTCCATACATGCTACTAAAATGACAAGTCCGATTGTCAAAGGTACAAATAAAAAGTGATAAAAAATAGTAATTGCAAATTGAAAACGACTCAGTAACAGAACGTCGGACATAATAAATATTCACTCCTTTTTTACATTATCTACAATTAGTTTATAGTGAAAATAGGATTATAGTATGTGAGACTTGTTACAAAGCTGTGTGTATATTTTGAAAGAATTATGTCGATTATCTGAAAATATCTTATTTTTACTATAAAGCGATATCCTTTTTGAGTTTTTCATATTTTGGTACACTATTCATGTAGTGTAAATGAGAGAAAAGAGGGCCTTTTACTATGAAGTCATTAGAAGAGATTTTGCAATACAATGAGAAATTTGTTGAAGAGAAAAAGTATGAAGAGTTTGTAGCGGGGAAATTTCCAAACAAAAAGATGGTAATTATTTCTTGTATGGATACAAGACTTGTTGAACTATTGCCGAAAGCGATGAATATGCGTAACGGCGATGTGAAAATTATTAAAGTAGCAGGTGCTGTTATTTCACATCCGTTTGGAAGTATTATGCGTAGTATTTTAGTCGCTGTATATGAACTCGGCGCTGATGAAGTATGTGTAGTTGGTCACCACGATTGTGGCATGGCAAAAATTCAAGCGAGCAGTACAATTGAGAAAATGAAAGAGCGCGGTATAACAGAAGAGAAATTAGATATGCTTCGTTATTCTGGAATCGATTTAGAACGATTCTTACGCGGTTTCTCTAGTGTGGAAGAAAGTGTAGAACATAGCGTATCAGTACTTCGCAACCACCCGTTACTTCCGGAAGAAGTACCTGTTCACGGTCTTGTTATCGATCCTGATACAGGAAAATTAGATTTAGTTGTGAATGGTTACGACAATTAAGAATTTACTTTGTCATCCTTTTTATCTGGGACAGGATCAAATCCTCCTGGGTGGAAAGGGTGACATTTTAATATACGCTTACAAGTAAGCCAAAAGCCTTTGAATGCGCCATGCTTTTGAAACGCCTCTAATCCGTAATGAGAACAAGTCGGATAAAAACGGCAGGTTGGCGGTGTCATCGGAGAAATGAACTTTTGATAAAAGCGTATAATCCCAATAAAAATCTGTTTCATAATGGTCTCCTTTTCGGCATATTCTTAAAGTATTATAGCACGACTGTACATAATACTTTACTAATGTGCATTTCCGTTATATCATATTGGATATAACGGAATTAAATTAAAAGCGGGAGAGATGTTGTATGCCATCAGTAGAAAGCTTTGAATTAGATCATACGATTGTAAAGGCACCTTATGTAAGGCATTGCGGAGTTCACAATGTAGGTAGTGACGGTATTGTAAATAAATTTGATATTCGTTTTTGCCAACCGAATAAACAAGCAATGAAACCAGATGTTATTCATACGTTAGAACATTTATTAGCATTTAATTTACGTAAATATATTGATCGTTATCCGCATTTTGATATTATCGATATTTCACCAATGGGCTGCCAAACAGGATACTACCTTGTAGTAAGCGGAACACCGACAGTTCGAGAAATCATTGATTTATTAGAATTAACATTAAAAGATGCGGTTCAAATTACAGAAATTCCAGCTGCAAATGAAACACAATGTGGTCAAGCGAAACTTCACGATTTAGAAGGAGCAAAACGCTTAATGAACTTCTGGTTAAGCCAAGATAAAGATGAACTTGAGAAAGTGTTTGGATAGGAAGAAAAACTGCCTGTGAAAGGGCAGTTTTTTTATTTGTAGAAATGTATGTATGAAGAGTATTGACTTTACCGTATACGTCAAAGTTTATAGTAGAGGTAAATAAAGTAAAGGGAGGAAATGATGGAGAGGTATAGCATTGGTGAAATTTCAAAAGAAACGAATGTAACGACGAGAACACTTAGATATTATGAGGAAATTGGATTGTTAAAACCGTCTTATGTTGCTGATTCAGGATATCGCTACTATTCAAAAGATGATGTAATTACATTGCAGCAAATTACAACTTTTAAAAAGCTTGGTTTTAAGCTTTCAGAAATAAAAGAAGTATTAAAAGAAAAAAAGGGGATTTCAGAAGAAGAAAGATGGAAAAGTGCGATTCAAAATGAAATTCAAACGATACAATGGGAAGTAAAAAGGTTACAGGATTTAGAAAAGCTACTATATACAACATTTCATTCCATTGAATTAACAGGAGAGCTTAGAACAGAAGATCTAATGTTATTTATAAAATCCGTACAGGGAATTAATCAGAGGGAGAAATTTTGGAAAAGGTATTTTAATGAGGAAGAGCAGCAGATTATTCAGGGGTTACCAACATTTGAAGAAAACGATAAAAGAACGCAAGAGTGGCTGCAAGTATTAAGAGAAATTCGCGAGCGTATAAATGAACCAGTAGATTCACCAGAAGTTCAACAATTAGCGGGGAAAGTAGTGACTTTTTCTATGCATGTGTTCCAAGAAGATGAACAATTAATAAATAAGTATTGGGAATTAATTAGACCTGAAGAGGGAGAGATTGCAAAAGTATATGGACTTGATTCGGTAACAATGAAGTATATAGATGAAATGGTAGAGTATTATTTGAAAAAGGAGGAAGATAAATGACAGCTATGCAAAAAGAGAAGCTGTATGGAAAGGAGCATGCACGATTAGAGCGGCGATACTTTTATAAACATGCGGGCATTTTCATTCTTGCACAGCTACTATTTATTTTTGTAATAGGGCTTGTACCAGCCCAAGAGTTACCAAGTGGATCTTATATCCTTCATATGAAAGAATGGATTTTAAATAAACACATCGGCTTTTATCAAAATGAAACTGTTAATACGATTGTAAATGTTTGGACATCGATACTTATGATTCATTTTATATGGGCGATGTCTTACATTCTTTTTCCGAAAAAGAAACGTAGTTCTTCAAAACAAGAAACACGACAAGAGATAAAAGAAGAAGTGAACAAGAAAAAAGAGATTAGTACAAATAGAGCGTGGCTATATTTAGTATTTGGAGGCTTAATCGAAATATATTGGGCAACAGGATTAAAAACAAATTCGATGAGTATTTTGACACTTATTGCAATTTTAGTGAGTTTTCATCTATTAATTGAAGCAACTAAAAGAATTCCAATTGGAACGGCATATGCAGTATTTACTGGAATTGGTACAGTAGGAACGATAGTAGTAGATATTTTATATTTTAAAGAGCCATTCTCGTTTATTAAAATTTTCCTTGTTTGTTTATTAGCATTATTTATTATCGGATTGAAATTTAGTGGCGACAAGGGAGAGGTGAAATAAAATGGCGTGGATGTATTTAATTATAGCCGGGCTCTTTGAAGTTGTCGGTGTAATTGGTATAAAAAAAGTAGCGAAAGATAATAATTGGACGAATAATATTATTTTAATAGGTGGATTTATTATTAGTTTTCAATTTTTAACGATGGCGCTTCAAGAAATTCAATTATCAATTGCATATGCAGTTTGGACTGGAATTGGGACACTCGGGGCAGCGGTTGTCGGTATTTTATTTTTTCAAGAACCGAAAAATGCTTTTCGGATTGTTTGTATCGTTGGGATTATGGGGACGATTATTGGATTGAAAATGGTGAGTTAAAGAAGAGCAAAACTGAAGTGATCCCTAAAAGTTAGACACAGTTATTTCATTAGGCAGCTTGATAAAAGTGAGTTCGGTATTGTACCGGACTCATTTTTAATTTTGCCTTAATCCGTTTCGTATTATAATAATCTATATATTTTTCTAATTCTATTTTAAAATGTTCTACACTTTCAAATTCTTTCATGTAGAGGAATTCCGACTTCATAATCCAAAAGAAATTCTCTATTACTGCATTGTCGTAACAGTTTCCTTTTCGAGACATACTCTGTACGATACCCCTTGATTTAAGTGTACGGACGTACTGTCCCATTTGATAATACCATCCTTGATCCGAATGCATTAGTAGCTGGTGGGCTTCAGGTAAACGTTCTAATGCTTTCTTTAACATCTCTGAAACAAGTGAATACGTTGGTCTAGAACCAATTGTATAGGTAATAATTTCACCATTATACAAGTCTAATACAGGTGATACATACAGTTTCTCTCCAAACAATTTAAACTCTGTGATGTCCGTTACCCATTTTTGATTCGGGGCATCTGTGTAGAAATTACGCTCTAAAATATTTGGTGCAATTCTACCAACTTTTCCTTTATAGGATTTATATTTCTTCATATGCACAACACACTTTAATCCAAGTTCTTTCATAATGCGTTGAACCTTCTTGTGATTCACTTTCTGACCACGATTCGTTAATTCATCACGAATGCGACGGTAACCATAACGACCTTCATTTTCCTCATAAATCGCTTTAATCTCGGCTTTCAAATCGGCATCTACATCTGGACGATGCATTTTCTTTACTAAATCATAATACGTGCTTCGTGGAATAGTAGCTAGCTTCACGAGTGCCTTCACCGAATATTTATGCCTTAATTCATAGACTACTTGCGCTTTGTCTTGTTTCGTAATTTTTCCTTGTTTTGAACTAAGGCATTCAACTTTTTTAAGTACTCATTTTCCATTTCAAGCTGTTTAATACGTGCTTCAAGTGCCTCAACTGACCCTTCAGCTAACGCTTGTTTTAATTGTTTATTTGAATCTTTTTTCATGGATGGACGCCTCTTTTTCTTAGATTGAAGGGCATCAATTCCTTGTGTTTTGAGTTGTTTTCTCCAAACAGAAATCGTTGAAGGGGCAGGAATGTTAAAGATAGCTGCCGTCTCAAATAAGGACATACCGTTTTCAATCATAAAGTTTAGTACGTCTAGTTTAAATTGTTGTGTGTAATTTGTACACCGTTTTAGAAAAGCTTCCACACCATTCTGTTTATATTGGTTTACCCAATTCAAAATGATTGTGCTGCTTATACCGATTGCTTTACCGATTTCTCGATAACTTTCATTTCCGTGCAAATAACGTAAAACGATTTGTATTTTCTCATCAGCTGTAAATTTAGCCATAGAAAAACTGCACCTCCAATTGTTAGACTGTGTCTAACAATTGGGGTGCAGTTCATTTTGCCGCTCTTTTATTTCATCGATTCCAAAAAGGATAAACATAATACTAAAAAGGATAAAAACGTATGGTAAAAGCATAGAGATATTTGCGAAGAAGCTAAATAGGGTGAGAATAAGAGCGATAGTAGCTATTATAATTCGAATGTTTTTAAACATATAATCCTCCTTTAAAAGAACATTATAAATGGAATAACAAAAACAATCGTAAAAAGACTTAAACCGATGCTAATGGCTCCAATTTGTTTTTATTGTTTTTGAATCGTCTCAATTCCTACTAAAATGCCATATAAACTAAAGAGGAACAAAATGATAGGTGAAAAGATTTGAAAGTTCATTGTAAAGGTGCTGTATAAACATAGAATTAAAGTAATAAAAACGATGGTTATGCACTTTAGCACTCCTTAGTAGAAAGAAAATAATGCTAAATTGATTGGAGTTTCATTCTATATGTAGCGAAAGTAGCTCGATATTAAAAAGAAGAATATAAGACTAGAAACGAAAAAAAACGGAATACTCATTGATTTTCGTCCGGATTGCAATTCGTTAATTCCTAGAAGAATAAAGCTACAACTAAGGATGAATTGCGTGTAGGGGAGAAGTGTGAAATTATCGGTAATAAGAGCATAAGTGCAAAGCGAGACTATGAGAAGCGTGAGAAGTCCTAAAACAATCCGTAATCCGGTTAGCGTTATATAACCTCCTTTTAAATAGACTATTTATCGGAATAGTTCTGAGAAGCTAAGAAATAAAGCACCAGATCCAGCGAGAAAAGCAAGTATGCCACTAGATTTTCTGTCTTGTTTTATTTCTCCTAGTCCTATAGTGAAAGCCATTAATCCTAAGAAAATGAATAGGTAAGGCATAAGTTCTTTGTTGTTACTGATAAAACTATAGGCTGCTATAGATAAAGCAATAAGTGATAAAGTAATCCGCAGTCCTTTTAGCATGCATGTCCCCCCTTTTAATGTATATAGCTACTGATGAGAACAATCCAACTGAAAGTTCCAGCAGCAATACAAATAAATCCTGTCCCTGAATCTTTTTTCTTTATTTGTTCAATTGCAATGAGAAACATTAAAGTTCCTAATAGAAATTGTGAAAGTGGTAGAAAGTTATTTTGACCTGTATAGAGCCCAATTACCGACGCAATTATCACAGTGAGTGCGATTGCGATGCGAAGTATACGAAGCATACTATGAGTCCTCCTTATTATTTTTTGAGTAAGGGTTATCTTCTAGTTTATCAACAGAATGTTTATAGGCGTAGCCTTTATTAATCGTCATGACAGAGAGTACTAATATGACTAGGACGATGATAATACCGATAATTAATATTTTAAACATAAAACTCCCTCCTTTTCTTTATTTTACATAATTTTGTAATTGATGAAAACAATAGAAATTAAAAGGATGAAAGAAGGGTGTTACATGGAGCAGAAAAAAATATATTATATATCAATAGGAAACGGTCAAATTTCACAAGTGAAGACAGCGGATACGTATAATTTTGAGATTTCCGCAAATGATGAGGAAATTACGGAATTAAGAGAGTACTTCGATCAAGCATATGTAGAGGATTTAGGTTCATTTGTACGCTCCCACGTTCCATTTGTTGAATATCATCACGATTCAAATAATGACCGATATGATGAACAACTACAAAAAGCATATAAAATGATTTACGATTTAGGAAATCATGAGACGAAAGAATTAGTCGCGCAAATGGGAATAATCAATGGATTATAATTGGATAATATTATGCAGAAAAGCGAGAATATGCTACAATTTGTGGTAGGAAAAACTTGTAACCATCAATAGGGGAGTAATGGCATGTACAAATTTAAAGATTATTACCACAACACTGTACAATTATCGTTTGAACGTTATCCATTTTCTCCTGAGCCAAAGCATGTTTGGGTTGTATGCCGGTACGGGGATCAATGGTTATTAACGCATCATTTACGTCGCGGTCTT
The DNA here is from genome assembly GCF_054062215.1 of Bacillus sp. TE9106W. Lineage (NCBI taxonomy): Bacteria > Bacillati > Bacillota > Bacilli > Caryophanales > Bacillaceae > Bacillus > Bacillus sp. TE9106W. The sequence goes on along the minus strand of NZ_JBSSFA010000012.1, from coordinate 57,268 downwards.
GAATTTCCAGGTGGAAAAGTAGAACTAGGGGAAACACCGGAGGAAGCGGCAGTTCGAGAGGTTCATGAAGAAACCGGCGGCATAGTTTCTGATTTAACTTACTTAGGACAATATAAAGTATCTGGAAAAGACAAAATAATCATTAAAAACATTTATTTTGCAACAATTAGTGCGGTAGAACAACATACGCATTACGAAGAAACGAAAGGGTCTGTTTTATTAAAAAACATTCCTGATAACATTAAAACAGATAGAAAATTTAGCTTTATAATGCGCGACGATGTATTGGCGCGTACGATGAAACATATAGAAGAAATCGGCTGTTTTACGAAGTAAAGTGGCCGGTTTCTTTTTTGTATAAGAATAAATGTAAATATATCTTTATGTAATTTCGGATATATTATACAATTTTTGTAAAGATATATTTACATTTTAGGGGGAGGAAGATGGATAAAAGAAAAGAAACGACTGTTACTGTTTCGATGGTTAAATTAAATATCTATGCATTTCTTATAATATTCGCTCTAGCGATTGGAATTAGTTTTTTACATGCATTTCTTTCAGGTGAGGTTCAATTGGAAATTACATTACCAATTATGCTTCTTTTTATTATCACGCTGCTTGTTCTCGTTTGTATTCATGAAGCGATACATTTAATAGGATTTCGTTATATCGGAGGAGTTCCGTGGAGTGAACTAAAATGGGGCGTCAATTGGAAATTAGGTGTTGCATATGCTCATTCTAAACAGGAAATTACAGTAAAGCAAATGAAGAAAGTGTTAATGCTTCCGTTTTTACCGACTGGAATTTTGCCAATTGTAATTGGGTTAGCTACGAATATGCCATCAATCTCATTTTTAGGAATTCTACTAACAGCAGGTTGCATGGGTGACATTGCCTTATATCAAAAAGTTTCAAAGTTTCCAGATGATGCACTAGTTCAAGATCATCCGAGTAAACCGCAGTTTACAGTATATGAGTAATAAAGGAAGAGGAGGCGTTCGGGAAACGAAGCCTCCTTTTACTATTGTCTTGTTTTTGTCTCCACCTCTAAAAACGAAAGCACCTCCAACAAATCATCCACCACACGTAAATGATTAAAGTCACCCCAAAATGAATCTCTCTTCCACATACCAAGAATACCTACTTGTTCAGAACCAAGTACATCATTTTCAGGATGATCCCCAACGTAAAGACATTCTTCTGCCTTTACATCTAGCTTTTTTAAAGCTCGTTCGAAAATTTCAGGATGTGGTTTTTTTATCCCTTCCGCTTCTGAAACGAGAATTGTGTTTGTATACGTATGTATGTTTAGTGCACGAAGATTGTTCATTTGAAAATCAGTAAAGCCGTTTGTTATAATGCCAATTTTAATATTTTGTTGTGTTAAACGCTGAAGTAATTCGTGCATGTTTTTGAAAGGAATACAATGATGTTGAAAGTTAGTAATGTAGTCGTGCAACAGTTGCTCTGGTGTTAAAGTAGTAATGTTGTATTCGGAAAGGAGAATAGCATATACTTTGTCTTTCCACGTATAGCCATTATTATCGAGTTCAAGAAACCGAGAACAATACTCGGATTTTTCTATGTTCATTAAGTACGAGGCAAAACGATTATATTGATCATAAATAAATTGTTCTAAAGATTGGCGCCGGTCTAATAATGTTCCATCTAAGTCGAATAAGACTGCCCGAATCATAGGAAACCTCCTTACATTTTTTTATAATTCATTATCGCATATTCGTTAAAAAATGATTATGATATTTTTGTAGAATGGAATAATGGAGGATTGTATGAAGAGACTGTATGGTAAGTTAGTAGGGGTTATCGTCGCAATGGGTTTAATGGCGGGATGCGAAAGTTCTATGAAGAGTGTGAAAGAAAAAGGAATTTGTAAAACAGAAGAAGAATGCGTAGAAATAGGAGATAAGAAACTTCAAAAAGTATATGAAAAAATAGATGGATTATCTGAGCTTGAAGCAGTAGAAGATTATGATATAGAAGAGCATGAAAGTGCGGATATGAAAGAGGCAGAGCAGAAAAAAGAAGATGATGATGAAAGTTATTTCTTTTTAGCTTCTTATTATATTGATGGTGATGAAATTGTAGATCCTTATTTTGAAAAAATAGAACGGAAACGTTTAAATAAAGTATTTGCTGAAGATAAAGAAGCGAAAGAAGAAGTACTGCAACAACGTCAAGATAGAGGGTATCATGAAGACTTGTGGGATATGTATCGCACGCTCATTCCAGCTAAATATCGCGGGAATATAACAGAATTTGATTTAATAACGGATGGTTATGACGGTGTTGTTGCTCACGTTATGCCTAGTATAGAGAATCCGAAAGACTGGACTCTTAGCTTAGATACGCTTGATTCTGCGGTAAATATCGATGAAGTGATGAAAACATTAATTCATGAGACGGCTCATGTGTTGACGCTCGGGCATAAGCAAATACCAGTAGATGAAAACTATATAAAGGATTTTGAAGAGGATAAAGATATTTCAACGTACCGAAATAAATGTGGAAATCTTTTCTTACAAGAGGGATGTGCGAAGGAAAACTCTTATATTAATCAATTTTATAATTCTTTCTGGAAGTCTATTGAGCAGGAGTGGACAGAAAAGAAAGTAGAAGAAAGTGAAGAAACGCAAATTGAATTTTTTAAAGAAAAGCATGATGAGTTTGTCTCACAGTATGGAACGACAAATGTAGCGGAAGATATTGCAGATACGTTTACAGCGTTTATTTTACAAGACTCAAAAAAGGTGAAAGAAGGAACGGAGTTAAAATATAAAAAAATCGCCTTTTTCTATCAATTCCCTGAGCTTGTAAAAATGAGAGCGGAAGTGTTGTGGGGATTATATGATATTTCGAAAGCGGTAGAACAACAAAGTGGAAACTAATGTGAGTTATATATGTTAGTTAAGAAAACGTAAAGAATTTTAGTTCTTTGCGTTTTTTATGTTGATAAAATTGAAAATTCTGTCTTTTTATTAAAAAGAAGAAGGAACTATCACTATAAAATAGAATTAGTATAAAAATGTCACAATTTAGACACAATTATAATGCGCGTGTTATAGGGGCTATAAGTTTACTCTAGAGGAGGTAATGAAACGTATGAAAACGATTCTTGCTGTTGCTGGTCTCATTTGGGTAATGTCTCACGGTTTTCCGATTTTTGAAGGGGAGCAAATTCGTAGTGCATTGGATAAAAAGTTTAATGATTATCATGTGATAGATCGAAAAGATAATGTCGTTACAGTACGTGTGAAAGATTGTTTCCATACAGTTACGGTTGCGGATGGAAACGTTAAAAATGAAACAAAGATGTGTGATAAAAAGTAAAAGAAAAAAGCTGACTATAGTCTATCGCCCTAAGTCAGCTTTTTTTTCGTTTTCCAATTAGAAGTTTTTCAAATGCCTCAACAAACACATACATCAGTGTTGCGAGGACACAGGTGAGTAGTACACTCAGTAAGACAAGCGTGAAATTAAATACTTGGAACCCGTAGCTAATTAAGTAGCCAAGACCTTGTTTAGAGACGAGAAGTTCGCCGAATATAACTCCGACCCATGATAAACCGACGTTCACTTTTAACGTTGAAATAATGGCAGGGAAAGATGCAGGGAGAACTACTTGCTTATAACATTGCCATTTATTTGCGCCAAATGTGTCCATCACTTTTATATAGTTAGAATCGACTTCTTGGAATGCGCTGTAAATAACGAGAATGGTAATGATGATGGAAATGATTACTCCCATTGCAATTGACGAAGAAATATTTGGACCGAAGATTACAATGATAATCGGCCCAAGTGCCACTTTTGGCATGGCGTTTAGGACGACGAGATATGGATCAAGTACGCGAGCGAGAAGGGGTATCCACCAAAGGAAAGTAGCAATAATAGCTCCGAGCACTGTTCCAAGAATGAAGCCTACCCCCGTTTCAAGTAATGTCGTCCATATGTGGACCCAAAGCGAACCGTCCATCCATTTACTAAGGAAGAGATCCCAAATGCTTGAAGGAGAGCTAAAGAGTAAAGGATCAATCCACTCTTTTTTGCTAGCTATTTCCCATAGTGCAAAGAAAAGAATGAGCAGTAAAAGCTGCAAAGAGCGTGCTAACCATGCGCGCCTGCGTTCTTTTTTCCGAAACTGTTCATGTAGTTGCTTTATATTATCCAAGGCGCTCCAGCTCCTTCCATATATTTTGGAAGAGGGATGGGAAGTCATGATGGTGGCGTGATTCTAACGGTGATAAGGAACGGATACTTTCTGGGACGATAAATGTTTTTGCAATTTTCCCGGGATTCGCTTGTAGTAAATAAATACGATCACTCATCGCAATTGCTTCTTCAATATCATGTGTTACGAGTAGTGAAGTTTTCTTATATTTGCGTAGTAAGCTGAAAACGAGATCTTCTAGTTTCAATTTCGTTTGATAATCGAGCGCCGAAAAAGGTTCATCTAGCAATAAAATTTTTGGGTCGGTCGCTAACGTTCGAACGAGGGCGGCACGTTGACGCATACCACCGGATAGTTCACGAGGGTATTGCTGCTCTACATCATGTAGACCGACTTGCTTTAAAAGCTGTAAAGTATGTTCTTTCGTCTGTTCATCGTAAATTTTTCGGATATGAAGTCCGAGCATAATATTTTCTTCAATTGTCTTCCAAGGAAACAAGTAGTCTTGCTGCAACATATACCCCATAGATGAAGTTTTCGTTGTAATGGGCTCACCATCTAAAAAGACGATACCTTCAATTGGATCAAGCAGCCCGGCAATAATGGAGAGGAGTGTCGTTTTGCCGCAACCACTTGGACCGAGTATAGAAATGAATTCGCCTTCTTCCACTTGTAAACTCATATCTTCGAGAATCAGCTTGGCATTCTCTTTTGCGAAAAAGCAGTGAGAAACGTTACGTATTTGTAAAAAGCTCATACAATTCGCCTCTATTTCTTAATAACGCTCTCGGCAATTTTTGTATTGACGAGCGCTTCATATGGAACTTCTTTTTGTAATTCGCCAGCTTCTTTCATAATCGTTTGGAGCTGTTTCCATTCTTCAGCATCTAATAGCGGATTTGTCGCATAAGAATGTTGCTTTTTATACCGTTCAATTACTTTTACTGTAATGTCTTTTGAAGTGTCTTTAAATAACGGAGAAACGGCATCAGCAATCTCTTCTGGACTGTGAGTATCAACCCATTGTTGTGCTTTATAGAGCGCTCGTGTGAATTTTTCAGCAGCAACTTTATCCTTTTTCAGAAAACTTTCTTTTGCCATGAAAGAGGTATAAGGAACAGTACCAGATTCATTTCCGAACGAAGCGACGATATAACCTTTTCCTTCTTTTTCGAATATACTTGCAGTCGGTTCAAAGAGCTGGACAAATTCCCCCGTACCAGATGCGTAGGCATTTGCAATGTTAGCAAATTCAATGTTTTGAATTAAGTTTGTATCTTTGTGAGGATCAATGCCATTTTTCTTTAAAACGTATTCTCCAACCATTTGCGGCATACCGCCTTTACGCTGTCCTAAAAACGTAACACCTTTTACGTCATTCCAATTAAAAGAATCTAATTTTTTACGCGAAACTAAAAATGTTCCATCTGTTTGTGTAAGTTGTGCGAAGTTAATGATAGGATCTTTTGCTCCTTGTTGATGAACGTAAATGGACGTTTCAGAACCGACGAGGGCGATATCAATACCGCCAGATAATAGGGCAGTCATCGTTTTATCTCCGCCAGCTGTTGTTTGTAGGTCAACATTTAACCCTTCATCTTTAAAAAATCCTTTTTCAATCCCGACATATAACGGGGCATAGAAGAGAGAGTGGGTAACTTCGCCGATGCGAATGTTTTGAGTTTGTTCTTTCGTACCTTCTTTTTTACTACTGCAAGCAGCAAATGTAAAAACAGTTAGTAACATGATGCAAAAAACAGCTATTAATTTTTTCACTGTATAACACCTCCTAGAAGTCACTCTACAAGCATGATATGTAGGTAAGTGCCTATATGTGAGTGTAGATAGGAGGAATTTTTTCGGGGATAAAGAAGTACAAATATAAGGGGTGATAAAATGGAGTACGAATACGATGATAGCGTACATTTACATCTTGATTATTTCGGAACAGAATGTGATATGGAATCGATTGCTTATAAAAGGAAGAATGAAGACGTGTGGGATGTGTATTTTAACTTTGGAGCATATGGTCTTCAGAAAGATGGAATCGAGACGGGTAGATTTATGGACGAATATGCTGGCCATTACGTTTTTTCTGTACATGCTCGTGATCTTAGTTGGGAATTTGGAAGTGCTCAATTTGAAGAGTGGGTTTTGAGAAATCATATAGTAGAAAAATCACTGCAAAAATAGGGAGGAATTTTGTGGTTGATTTTCTCATTTTCTTGTTCATTTTTGTAGTCGGATTTTTTATTATGCAAGTACTCGTTTACCGGTTTGCAAAGAAAAACATTCAAAAATATACAAAAATAAAATGGATTCATATGTGGCTCGAGATGAATATGAAAAAGGGTCCGAGATTAGATTTTTTTGATTTTGTAGTTATCATACTTGTATGTATTATATGGAAAGCATGGATGTATTCTCTTATATGATAAATATGTCCATGTCTGTTAAAATGAAGGAGAACCTGTCGTTGTTGGTAGGTTCTTTTCTTATGGTAATATTTTTATGAAGCATAGTTCATTTATTATGCTACTAGAATATAGAAGAGATGAAGAAGTTGTATTTTTTAAGGGGAAATTAAGGGTATATGTGTATAATACAAACACATAGGGAGACTAACTGTATACAAATATGTTATTTTGTATATGACAATATGTTTGTTGATGCGAGACGAAGGGGTAAAGGAAAGAGGGAATAAATTGCGTTTTAATGTTTTTACACAGCGACGAAGAAGAGATGAATTTCATTTTAGTTTCTCTACTCAGCAACCGAGAAAGAATCTATTAATTTCTATCATTCTTAGTGGAATGTGGGCGATCTGTTTAGAAACGCTATTCTTTGTTATATTAAGGTCTTTCGAATTTGAGAAAACGAAAGATTTTTTTAATGAGAAAATACCGCTAAGTATACTCATTATTGTTTTGTGGAGTGCACTACTATACATCATTCATTTGAATAAAGGTATCAGCCATAAGCTTAGGCCGGCTATTCGAGTGTATGTCGTATTATTTTTAATCGCTCATACAATGAATTGGATGTATATCATCGTGCAGGAGGATATGAATCTTATAGTAGTAAATACATGGGTGTATTTACAATATGGGCAGTATATATTAAGTCTGTTATTTATTTATATGGTATACGTTTTTGCATATAATTTGTTTGGAAGAGTTTTCTTAAGTACAACGATAACTAGCTTAGTTTTAATTATTTTTATGATGGTGAACCATTTTAAGCTTATTTTTAGAGGAGAGCCATTCTATCCGTCTGATTTCACACAGGTTGGTCATATGGATTCCGTTATACCGATGGTTATGGATTATTTCAGTTTTTGGAATATGTTCCTGACAATCGTTGGCATTGTTTTGATTGTGCTTGTAGTTACGTATATACGAAAGTATATTCCAGTTATAAAATCACATATTATTATGAGGGTTATTTTAATATGTGGATCTGGGTTTATGTTGTATGGATACAGTAATTATCCTACTACCTTTATGAATGATTTATTTATAAAAGGTGGAGTAGATATTCGTGCATGGAATCAAGCTGCAAATTATAAAGCGAATGGTTTTATTATTGGATTTTTAAGTAATTTAGATACGACAGTTATTAAAGAGCCAGAGGGATATTCAAAAGAAAATATGCAGCAAATTGCAAAGGATATAGAAAAACAATATAGCGGTAAAGTAAAAGCACAAACAAAAGTAGAGAAGCCAAACATTATATTTATTATGAGTGAAGCTTTTTGGGATCCGACGAAATTAACGAATCTTTCATTTAGCGAAGATCCAGTGCCAAATTTACATCGTTATACAGAGAATTTTCCAGGAGGACAAACGATAGCTCCTACATTTGGAGGAAATACAGCGAATACAGAGTTTGAAGCATTAACGAGTTACTCGATGAGTCTATTAATGCCAGGTTCTATACCGTATCAACAAGCGATTCCAAGTCAGAAAGAAATTCCATCTGTTGCGAGTGAATTGAAAAAACAAGGGTATTATGCAAGTGCAATCCATGCTTTCAATCGATCGTTTTATAAACGTGACGATGTATATAAAACATTGGGATTTGATAATTTTAATGCAGAAGACACGATGAAAAATAAAGAAGTAGTTGGAGATAATATTGGTGATTTATCTATGAGTAAAGAAATAGTAGATGAATTAAAAAAGAGAAAACAACCTACATTTATTCATGCGGTGACGATGCAAAATCATTTTCCCTATACACCAAATATGTTTGGGGAAAACAAAATAGAAATTAGTGGATTAACAGAAGAGGAATCGAAGGCAGAATTAGAAGCATATACAGAAGGTGTAAGACTGTCGGATGAAGCTCTGCAATATTTAGTAGAGCAGCTTGATGAGTTAGACAGGCCTACTTTATTAGTCTTCTTTGGAGATCATTTACCTATGTTAGGAACTAATAAATCTATTTATAAAGAAGCAGGATATATAGAAAATGAAGAGACGGTAAGAGAAAGATTAATTATGTCAGAAACACCATTGTTAATGTATGCGAATTTCGATTTGCCAAATGACAATTTAGGTTTAGTAAGCCCAATTTATTTCTCTAGTCTTGTTTTTGATTATGCAGGGTTAAACCAATCACCATTTTATCAATTTTTATCAAAAATGCATAAAGAAATACCCGTTCTTAGAGATGAGTTAAAGGTTAATAAAGATGGGGAAGAGATAACAGATTTAACGAAAGAACAAAAAGAAATGTTAGAGCAATATAAAATGCTTCAATATGATTTACTTGCTGGAAAGCAGTATAGTAAAGAGATACTTTTTAAATAGAAAAACAAAAAGAACTTGTATAACGATACAAGTTCTTTTTTTTATAGTATTTAACGGGGTAACCAGACAAGCTGGGTTTAGGGAGTATTACCTGTACATTTAGTATAAATGAAAATGTAATTGTTTTATTAATTGATTTGTGAGAAATATGTGAATTTTATCTTTGTAAAAACTTGTAGTACGTCTTTTATGAATGCAAAAACTTTATAAGTTCTTCGTTTAATTCATCCGCTTGATCGATTGGGGAGCCGTGACCACTATTTGTAAGAGGATGTAACTGAGAATTTTTAATGCGCTTTTGCGTAAGTTCAGCGCTTTTGTATGGGATAAGTTGATCGTGAATACCGTGGAATATTTTTGTTGGTACGTTAATTTTACTTAAATCTTTCGTTACATCTTCATTTGCGGCTGCTTGCAATATTTTGATGAGAGCATAGGAAGCAGACTGCATACCGAGATAAGAAAACCATTCTAACGTAGCAGATCCTAAGTTTCTATTAAAAAATGATAAAGATACATCATTTAAAAATTTAGGCATATTGGCATACATTTGATTAATGAGAGTATCTGCTTGTTCTTTTGGGACACCATAGGGAGATTCTTGATTTTTAACGAAAGAAGGGGAAACGGCATCGACTAATACAAGTTTAGAAATGCGATGACCATTATAGCGAGACATGTACCGAATAGAAAGAGCACCACCTACTGAGAAACCAACTAATGTAGCATTTTCGACTTGAAGTGCTTCTAAAACGATGGCGATATCGTCTGCTAAACGATCGTATGTGTAACCAGTCCATGGTTTATCAGATTGCCCATTTCCGCGTATATCCATAGCGATGCAGCGGAAACCGTGCTGTGGTAACACGTTGAGCTGATACTGGTACATTTGATGATTTAAAGGCCAACCATGGACGAAGAACACAGTTTTACTACCGGGACCGGGATTAACATCTTGCACAAAAATATGCACATCTTTCTCGACGGTAACAAACATGAATGATCCTCCTATTCATACGCCAGGAGCGTAGGGTTTTGTTCTATTAAGACAACAGGATTTCCTTTATTCTTTGCCGCTTATATAAAATCTCTCCCACATAATATACGTATTATTGTTTATCATTTTTATGATTGTATATAGCTTGAAAACATTGTGCCGTTGGAATGATTTACCTCAAATGTTCGATTTCTCTTTGTTTGTCTAAGAAAATCATTTATTATAATAAATGGTATTACTTCGAGATGTTTTTTGAAGGGGTGTTGAAGTGAAAGACAGTTTTCTATCATATAAAGAAGAAGAAAGGAATGCAAAAATCCTTTTGTGGGTGCTATATGTCATTGTTGTTTCATACCAAATTTTCTATGCAATTGTATTAGAGAATAAATCACTAACAGATAAGGGATATAGCATACTATGGCAAGTTATTTGCGGAACTGCAATACTCGGTGTGAATGTATATTTAATAAAAAAAGAGAAAGCGAATTTCGTTAAATATGCATGTGTATTTGCATACTTAGGAATAGAAATTGCTAATATACTTTCGTATATGCTTTATAATGAGGCGGCATTTGATGGGGTGAATATAATAGAAATTATTCTCATCTTCTTTGTACCTATATTTTTAAATAAAAAATATTTTGTGTTTGTACTTTCAACTATTGTAGGGAAATATGTGATTTATTTATTTGTATTAAAGGAAGTAAAAGGATTTATGTTCCTCATTATGTATACACTCGTATTAATAGCGGCATACATTATTTTAAGTCGATTTATACAATACCTTTCAGCGGTAAAGGAAAGTATTAAGATTGCTAGTGAATCACAAAAATTAGCAGTAATCGGAAAAATGGCAGCGACAGTAGGACACGAAATTAAAAATCCACTTGCGTCCTTAAAAGGGTTTACGCAATTACAACGAGAGAAGCATGGGGAGGACCCTATTTACAAACAGATGATTTTTGAAATAGAAAATATGAATAATATGATAAGTGAATTGATGGAAGTTGCTACATGTAAACCTTCTATTTATAAGAAACATAATATAGGTGAAATTGTATTACAAGCAGTAGCAATTCTTCGAGAAAAAATGAATGAATGTAGTGTCCAGCTTATTTCTAATATCGAAGAAAAGATAATAGAAGTTGAATGTGATGAGCGGAAAATGCGAGGAGTTTTTCTATATGTCATAAAAAATGCTCTGGAGGCAATGGAGCAAGGTGGCACATTAGAGTTACGGTTAGAAAATAAAGGACAAGATTATGTAATGTTAAGTGTAATTGATAATGGTTACGGTATTAAGAAAGAAAATTTGGCTCGTGTTACAGAAGCCTTTTATACAACGAAACAAGATAAGATTGGTTTGGGACTTACGGTAGCGAATCGGCTTGTTACGGAGCAGCATCTTGGTGAATTACATATTTCAAGTGAAAGAGATATTGGAACTAGAATAGATATCATTCTCCCGAAACAACGTGGAAATAGTGAAATCCAAGTGGGAGAAAAGCTAGGAGTTACCATATGAATAAAGACGGTATATTTAAAAATGAAGAAATGAAGGCGCTAAAAATATTTTTAAGTTTATTTTTCATTATATTTTTTGTATACGATCTTGCCTACGAATTTATTGTACCTTTAATAGGAGGAGAGCAAGAAGGAGTAGGACAATTTGAAGATGGTTTAGGTTTATGGCTTTATTTTCTGATGGTGGTCCTATTTTGCACTGGAATATACTTTATGAAATGGAAGAATCCATTTGTAGTGAAATATATTATACTAATTGGATATAATCTATTAGATTTTATCCATAATTTTATGATTTACTATGGTAGTGATGCTGAGTTTGATGGTGGGAATATAGTAGAAGGATTTTTTATTTTATTTGCCCCACTCTTTGTGAATAAAAGATATTTTTGGTTAGTTCCGAGCATACTTATTGGAAAATACGCTCTTACAGGAATCATCATTCACTCGTCACTCGTTTTAATCCCGATGGCATTATATAGCGTATTTACTATCATATGTTGGATTATGTTTTTAAGATTTCACTCTTACGTTCGCACGCTTGAGATGATGGATAAAGAAATACAACAAACAGAAAAGCTAGCAACTGTTGGGAAAATGGCTACAGTTATTGGTTACAAAATTAAAAGACCTTTAGCTAATTTGGATAAATTTGTGAATAAACAAGCAATTAAATATCCAGAGGATAAAATATATAGTGATATTATGAAACAAGAAGTAGAACGAATTCATATAATCGCTACAGAACTTAGTGGATTTGAGAAATCTAAATCAATAGAATCAGAAGTTCATAATATAGAAGAAATTATCGCTTATGTTATTCGAGTTATGGGGAAGCCTGCATTAAATCAAGGCGTGCACATACAAGGTATTTATAGTAAAGACATACCATCGATTACATGTGATGAAAAACGATTAAAACAAGTATTTTTTAATTTAATTAAAAATGCGATTGAAGCAATGTCAGTTGGCGGAACGATTACGATTAAAGTGACTGTAGAAGATGCAATCATTATTCAAGTGAAGGATGAGGGTTGCGGCATTCCAAAAGACAAAATTCCGAAGTTAAACGAAGCCTTTTACACAACGAAAGAAACGGGAACAGGTTTAGGTTTAGTAGTTACGGAAAAAATTATTAAAGATCACAACGGTAAAATGAGTTTTGAAAGTGAAGTTGGGGTTGGAACGACGGTGAAGGTTATGTTGCCGATACAATAAAAAGGTATTTTTAAAAGGGAGATCACTTAGTTGAGAGTGATCTCCCTGTTTGTGGAATGAATTGTTTTAAGGGTGGGTTATAGATCAGTGATTAGAAAAATAGAATATACAGCACTGGCAGGAATCCAAGGGGTAATATAAAGGGATATAGCATCTTCTCTTGAAACTGGGTTTCCAGTTGTAATGCTAGTCCAAGTTACAGTAGCAGGACCCACAGATGAAGTAGGATTAAATACTTGAATTTGCCCCAATCCAGTAATTTTGTCAGTAGTAGACTACTTATTTTGAAAATGTAGTATTTAATGAGATGAGAAAATCATCTGTTTTCTTAATAAAATAATCTGGTTGCACAGTAAATGTAGCAGATTGATAGTTTGGTAACCATTGTACGCCAATCGTTCGTACATCTGCCTGTTTTCCAGCAAGTATGTCAGCATCACTATCCCCAATAAAAATTGCTTCGTTTGCATTTACATGTAATGTATTTAATACAAGAAGAATACCTTCAGGATCAGGTTTTGGCTTCATTACATCATCTCCAGCTACTATACAGTCGAAGAAAGAAACTAATCCTAATGCTTTTAGAGAAATATCCAGGCTTCTTCTTGCTTTTCCAGTTACGATAGCTAACTGAAACCCTTGTTTTTTTAAATGTATTAAAAGGTTTACTATTTCATGATTTCGCTCTACGTAATCATGATGCTTTTCTTCATAACATTCATAGTATCTTTCAACTGCTACTTCTTTTTCTTCAGAGAGTAAGTTCTCATGAATAATACCAACTTCACTTGGACCAAACATAGAAAGAATCTCTACTTCAGTAATTTCTTTATTATCAAATTGCCAAAAAACGTTTTGAAACGAGTAATAACATAAAGGTAAAGTATCAGCTAGTGTGCCATCAAAATCAAAAATAATTGTACGTAGCATTTTCTTACTCCTGTTTTAAGTTATTTTAAGGCTTATTTAATGGTTTTTGTTATGATATACTTAAAATAACTTAAAAGTGCTTAAAAGTAAATAAAAATGGGTGAGAGTATGAATCAAGAGGAACGTTTAATAAAAATAATGGAGTATTTGAATGAACATAGGACGATGAGTTTGAAGATAATGTGTGAGCTATTTCAAGTCTCCAGAGATACAGCAAGAAGAGATATTGTAAAGTTAACAAATGAAACAACAATAGTACGAACCCATGGTGGTGTAGCTTTATCATCTTTCCACCATAAAATATCGGATTATGTAAATCGTGAGGAAAAAGAAATTGAATATAAGGTATCTATTGGAAAGCGAGCTGCTTCTTTTGTAGGAGATAATGAAGTGATTTATCTTGATGTTTCAACAACTGTTAACTGTATGGCTTCATTTTTGACAGCAAGTAACATAACGGTTGTTACAAATTCAATTGATACAGTAAATCATTTAATGGATATGGAGAATGTAAATATTCATATTTTAGGTGGAGAATTAAATAAACACTCACGTTATATGACGGGTTTTTCTGCAATGGAGAAACTAAAAGATTATCATTTTGATAAGGTTTTTATTGGATCACCCGGTCTTACAGAAGATGGTGTCTATTATGCGTATGAGGAAGATATTCATTTTAAGCGTCAAATTGTTAAACAAACAAATGAAGTGTTTTTACTTGCTGATGAGACAAAAATGAATCAACGTCAAAACTTTAAGGCGCTGTCATTAGAATCGATAGATACAATTATTACGAATGATGTTATTCCTGGCGATTTAGAACGAGTAGTGAAAGAATATGGAATTGAGCTAATCGTTGGAGTGAAGTAAAGGGGGAGGTAAAAATGAAGGGGATTATATTTGATATTGACGGAACGATGTTAGATACGGAAAAAGCAGTTTTATATTCATTACAGAGAACGTTGCGAGATGAAGGGATGAATTATTCATTAGAAAAGCTACATTTTGCATTAGGTATTCCTGGTATGGCTGCGTTACAAGAAATTGGTGTGGAAAATATGAAAGCAGTTCATGAGAAATGGATACGTAATATGGCAGATTTTAAGAATGAAATTACAGTATTTAAAGGAATTGCGGAAGTGATTGAAATAGTATCTTCATATAAGATTCGAACAGGTATTGTGACTTCAAAAACCCGTCAAGAGTTTATCGATGATTTCCAGCCATTTGGATTACATTCATATTTTGAACACTCTATTTGTGTGGAAGATACAATGAAACATAAACCACATCCAGAGCCACTTGTGACATGTCTAAAAAGATTGAATATAGAGGCACAAGAAGCGATATACATAGGTGACTCAGTATATGACTTACAATGCGCAAAACAAGCGGGAGCAAAATTTGGTTTAGCCTTGTGGGGAGCAAAGACAAGGAAAGGATTCGAAGAGGCTGATTATATTTTTCAAACGCCTCATGAAATTTTAAGTTTAGTAAAAAGAGATAGCTAATTTAGCTATCTCTTTAAAAATTTATAACCACCATTTTTCCTGTGGAACCAAAGTAACATCCACTTCAAAATTCTCTTTAAACCACTCATACATCAATGTCTCTTTCACTAAATATTCAGAGGCAGAGTGTGATACACCGATGAGTGACATATTCGTTTCGTTTACGTAATCCATAATGAGCGAGTATTTCTGTTTGCCGTAGTTATTGTCGATATGGCAATGGATTTCCCCAGTAATATATGCTTCAGCGCCTTTTGCTTCTGCTTCTTTCATGAGAGAAACGACATCACCACATCCCGCAATAATTGCAATCTTTTTGAGGGAATCATGTTGTTTACCTTCGAAGTCTGTGTAAGGAATATGGAAGAGATTTTTGAGACGCTTTTGGAGTGCTTCTGTTGATGTTTCATCTATTTCACAAATAAGGCCAACTGGCTCTTGTCCTGGACCTTCATATGCAAAGCCGTCAACTACATGAGCATGTAAAGAGTTTGCAATTGAAATGCTCGTTCCATGCGTTTGATGAACATCCATTGGTCCGTGACATGTATATATAGAAAGTTGTTTTTCTTTTATCGCTTGTAAATATTTTTCAGGTATTGGAATAAAACCACGACCGGATTTTCCAAGCGGATCACCGCATTCCATTACAAGTGGGTGGTGCATAAAAAGTAAATCACCAGATGTGGATTGTGAAATGAATGTTTCAAGAACGTCATCTGTAGGAAAAACAGCTAAAAATACTTTATTTACAGTTTCAGCTCCTCGTATCATAAGACCGTTAAATAGCTCTATAAAATTGGCTTCGAAAAATTGTTGCCACGGAAAGTGGATAGGATCATATACAGATGGGATAAATCGACTAAAGGCACTATCTTTTCCATATTTTTCGATTTGGAACAAATGATTGAGTGATTGTTCTATGTCTTTTAAAGCTCGCATGTTGTATTATCCTCCTTGAACTGATTCTTTTTCTATTAGTTGTTTTTCATAGCAAAATAAGAAGCGGTTAGGAAACAAATAAAACCTAAAATCCAACCAATAGAAGGAGAATAGGGAAGTATATGTTGTAATACCATACCGCCAGAAATAAAAAAGCTACCGAGTAGACCTAGGAAGATGGGGTATCGCAGTAATTTGAGCATGAGTGATACAACCTCCTTTACTACATACATTGTATATTGTTCGTAATTTTCTGTATATATTTTTAAAGAAAAATGGTGGTACAATATATGAAGGATACGAGAAGAGAGGATGAAGTTTAGAATATGTACGTTACTGTAACAGAAGCAGCATATAAAAAAATTATGGATACGATTCCAAATGAGGCGAAATATATAAAGTTATTTTACGATAATGAAGGTTGCGGTTGTGTAATGAGCGGAATTATCGATTTAGTAGCTGTAGCAGAAAAAGATGAGCGCGATGTGGATATCGAATCTAGCACAATGAATTTTATCGCAGATCGCACAAAG
This sequence comes from Bacillus sp. TE9106W, assembly GCF_054062215.1. Classification (NCBI taxonomy): domain Bacteria; kingdom Bacillati; phylum Bacillota; class Bacilli; order Caryophanales; family Bacillaceae; genus Bacillus; species Bacillus sp. TE9106W. Next base: position 40,607 of record NZ_JBSSFA010000012.1, on the reverse strand, counting down.
CTTGTATTTATGGATGATAAATTAACAGTTGATTGGCATGAAGGTGGAGGGACGTTTCAGCTGAAGAGCCCGAGCCAATTTTATAATCCAAATATGAAGTTACACGTTCGAGTGTAGTAAAGAAAAGGTGGTTCCAAAACGTATTTTGGAACCACCTTTTTTATTGTATAAGTCGCTATTATTGTCGTTTTTTGTTGATAAGTCGATATATTTAAAAAATCGCTGATATAATTCGAGTTGCGCCGATATATTTTGAAAATCGCCGATATAATCAGAGTTGCGCTGATATATTCAGAAAATCGCTGATATAATTTCATGCCCCAAAACGTTTCATACAATAAAAAAATTTTTTCACATAATGAAATGTACATATGATTGAATTTTCTGTATAATTTTATTTGCGGAGGGGATACGCATGAGAAAATGGGGAATTGAGTTATTAATTTTAGCAGTCGTTATCATTTGGGGGATTAATTTTACGATTGCGAAATATGGACTTTTAGAATTTACAGCAATTGAGTTTACTGCACTTCGGATGATATCGGCGGCACCGCTTATGTTACTCCTTACATTTTTTATTGAAAAGTCGGTTTATATGGAGAGAAAAGATATACCTAGATTAATTATCGTTAGCGTTGTAGGTATTGTACTGTATCAAACGTTATTTATGGAAACTGTCAAATATACATCCGCTACAAATGCCTCTTTACTCATTTCTATTTCACCTATTTTTACAACTGTATTTGCGATTTTCTTAAAACAAGAAAAGTTTTCTTCTAGAAAGCTTATCGGCTCTATCATTGCTTTTGGTGGGGCAGCCTTAGTTTTAGTAGCAGGGCATTCACTGGCTAGTTCTTTTTACGGGAATGGGATTGGACTCATTACATCAATATGCTGGGGGCTTTATCCTGTTTTAGCTGGTCCATTAATTAAAAAATATTCAGCATTACGTGTTACCGCATGGTCAGCATTAGTTGGCGCGATTCCGCTCTTATTATTAAGTGGACCACATGTATTTACAATGCCATTTCACATTACACATGGAATAACCCTATTTGCTTTACTATATTCTATTTTCTTTGTAACAGTATTTGGTTTAGTGATGTGGTATGTAGGCGTTCAAAAAATTGGGGCGTCACATACGATGGTATATATGTATATAACGCCGCTTGTTGCCGTTTTATTTGCAGCTATATGGGCAGATGAATATGTATCGTTTCAACAAATAATCGGTGGAATTATTATTTTCTTCGGTCTATGGTTTGTGAAATCGGAGAAAGTAAACATTCATTCTACTGCAGGAGAACCTATATCAAAATAGGAAAACAGATCACCTATGATCTGCTTTCCTATTTTTTTATTTTTGGTAAGAAGACGAGAAATAAGATCGCAGTAATAAGTGGAATTAAGTTTAAAAATGGAATACGGAAGAGAGTGATCAGAATAATACCCGGAAGAAGGACACCGAGGACAGCGTAGAAAATACTATGGTTTTTCGTGTACCAATACAATGAAAGTCCAATAAGTGCAGGGATAATAAGGTGAATGAGAGCCATTAAAAAATAAATCATTAGACGCCCCCTTTATTTGTGTACTTATTACATCATATCCGTATGTTCATAGATTGATATCATTTTTTTCATAAATGGACGAAAAATGTTTGAAAAAACGTCACAAATTATGAGGGTATGATCTTTGAAATCTTGTATAATATTATTTTCTAAAAATATTTAAACAACATAAACATACCGTTTATGTTGTTTTTAATTTGAGTGAAATGAATGTAAGCAGTATAAACTTGAAAAAATTTCTTGTTGGATAGATAAAAATTACGGAAGAGGAGAACAGCATGATTAGTATGTCATTAAGGTCGTTTAAAATTCAATCGTATTATATACTAGGTATTCTTTTACTAGGCTGGATGGTAACACCGTTTTCAGCACATTTTTTAGGTGCAGGAATCGGACTTATCGTAAGTATGTATTGCGTTTGGCTTTTAGGGAGACGAATTGAGAAGCTTGGAGATAGTATCGTAAAGAAAACGAAAGCGCCGACGCTCGGTATGTTTAATCGTTTTGCCGCTGCTATTTTAGGCGCTATTATTATGTACGAAATTGAGCACCATATGGTGATGTGGGCATTTGCAGTAGGGATTATGGGCGGTTATTTCTTAATTGTTGTGAATTTAGGATACTATAGTATGAAAGATGAGAAAGAATTAACGAAGAGTTAAAAAGATAAAAAGATAAAAAGCCTCTTTTTAGATGGAAGAGAGGATCCAGCGGAGGATAGAAGCGGTCAGGGCCTTTTTTAGCCCCATGCGGTGTGAAACCAGAGAGATGTAGCGAGTAGGGATATAATTTATATATTCGAAGCTGTAATTTGTCTGTGTGAAAATGGGTTAATCTGGAAGGGGGATCCAAAGGGGGATAGAAGTGGTCAGGGCCTTTTTTAGCTCCATGCGATGTGAAACCAGAGAGATGTAACGAGTAGGGATAAAGTTTATATATTCCAAGCCGTAATTTGTCTATGTGAAAATGGGTTTACTCTGGGGTAAGTGATGATATTACAAGAGGAAGCGAAATTTTGCATAAAATACAGTTTTTTGCTTCCAATAAGTTAAAATGAAATTACGTATTAGTATGATTCTTAGGTTCTTTAAAAAAGTTGGATATAATACAAAAAACTATTCCGGTAATTAGAATAATATATTTTATCGTTTCACTTGTATGCTCAAATAAACTAACGTTAAGCATTACAAGTCCCCAAAACATTTGGATCGCTCCATAACTGAATAAAATTTTTCCTGTACGAGAAAAATTTTTCATAGGCTTCTCTCCTTCCTATATATGTAAATTATATCATAGGAAACTAAAAATAAATAACTATAAAGTGAAATTTCTGAAAATTAACAAACGAAGTCACAGATGAAGAGATTAACGTTTTACTTTATATAAGATAAAGAAAGAAGCTTACGCAAAAACGTAAGCTTCTTTTTTATGTAAGTGTGTGTAACCGTTAAGCCGCATTGGGTTTTGTCGGTGAGTACGCGAAACTTTACGGTTACACGACACTTATTCATATGAGTAAAGGGTTATTCCAACAGAAAGTTTGCACTTAAGCGATTGGACCGCCTAAGTTAATAATGTCTTCAGATACGCTGTCGAACTTTTTGAAGTTAGCTTTGAATTCATTTGCAAGTTCGATTGCTTTTGCTTTGTAAGCAGCTTTATCAGCCCAAGTTTGTTCAGGCATTAACACTTCATCAGGTACACCTGGTACGTGAAGTGGAACTTCAAGACCGAAGATGTCATGTTTAGCTGTTTCAGTTTTCGCAAGTTCACCGTTTAATGCTGCTTGAATCATTGCACGAGTGTAACCTAAGTTCATACGTTTACCAACGCCGTATTCGCCACCAGTCCAGCCAGTGTTTACTAAGAATACTTTTGCATCGTGTTTCTCGATTTTTTCACCAAGCATTTCAGCATAGCGAGATGCATCAAGTGGTAAGAATGGTGAACCGAAGCAAGTTGAGAATGTTGCTTGCGGTGATGTAACGCCGCGCTCTGTTCCTGCTAGTTTACTAGTGTAACCACTTAAGAAATGGTACATAGCTTGTTCTTTTGATAACTTGCTGATTGGAGGCAATACGCCAGATGCATCAGCAGTTAAGAAAATAATTGTATTTGGGTGTCCAGCAACACTTGGCAATACGATATTGTCGATCGCATGCATAGGGTATGCAGCACGAGTATTTTCTGTTAAAGTAGTATCGTTATAGTCTGCGATACGCGTTTGGTCATTAATGATAACGTTTTCTAAAACAGATCCAAATGTGATTGCATCGAAAATTTGTGGTTCTTTCTCGTGAGAAAGATTTACACATTTTGCGTAGCAACCGCCTTCAATATTGAATACACCGTTATCAGACCAACCATGCTCATCATCACCGATTAATTTACGGTTTGGATCAGCAGATAATGTTGTTTTACCTGTTCCAGATAAACCGAAGAATAGTGCTACGTCGCCTTCTTCACCTACGTTTGCAGAGCAATGCATAGAAAGAATATCTTGTTCAGGTAGTAAGAAGTTCATAATAGAGAAGATTGATTTTTTCATTTCTCCAGCGTATTCTGTACCACCAATTAGTACGATACGTTTTTCGAATGAAACCATAATGAATGCTTCAGAGTTTGTACCGTCAACAGCTGGATCAGCTTTGAAATTCGGTGCAGAAACAATTGTGAATTCTGATTCATGAGTCGTTAATTCTTCTTCAGTTGGACGAATGAATAATTGATGTACAAATAAATTGTGCCATGCATATTCATTAATAACTTGGATTGGTAGACGGTAATTGCGGTCCGCGCCTGCAAATCCTTTGAAGACGAATAACTCTTCTTTTTCTTTTAAGTATTCTAAAACTTTAGTATATAATTTATTAAAATGTTCTTCAGAAATCGGTTGATTCACAGCTCCCCAAGCAATTTTGTCAGCAACCGATGCTTCTTTCACAATAAATTTATCTTTAGGAGAACGTCCTGTATATTTTCCAGTTGAAGCAGAAACGGCACCAGTCGAAGTTAATTTCCCTTCATTTCGCATTAATACTTTTTCCACTAATTGCGGAACACTTAGTTGAATCTGTGCATTGCTTCCGTTCAATAATTCGTGTAAACCAATTTGGACATTCACAGTACTCATATTTATATACCATCCTTTTCATTTAATGAAATATTTCTCGTAATCCCCAACAAGAGTATAACACAATTATATAAATAATGTATACTATTTATTTCTTTTTGTTTGTGTGAATACATTATTTCCTTATTAATATTTCATTTTAGGCGCATTGAGAAAAACTTTCACGAAAATGTGAATATTAATTGACAAATGAATATCATTTCTTTAGTATAGGTTGGGACGGATACTCTCTTATCCCGAGCTGGCGGAGGGACAGGCCCGATGAAGCCCAGCAACCTCACTTGTAGTGGTAAATACAGGTGAATAGGTGCTAAAACCTGTGCGAGGCTACAGGTCTCGAACGATAAGAGCGAAGGGCAAAAAGCAGTATGCAAGTAGCAAATTAAACCTTTCCTCTATATAAAGTAGGAAAGGTTTTTCTGTATGCTTGTGTGGGAGAATAAATGTATGTCGCAATCTGTGGCAAATTAAGGATGAGTTCCGTACAATATATACAATTACTGTAGGGAGGTTTACCACATGACAAAAAAACGTCATCTGTTCACATCTGAGTCTGTAACTGAAGGACATCCAGATAAAATTTGTGACCAAATTTCTGATTCAATTTTAGATGCGATCTTATCAAAAGACGCAAATGCACGTGTAGCTTGTGAAACAACTGTAACAACTGGTTTAGTATTGGTAGCGGGGGAAATTACGACTTCTACTTACGTAGATATTCCAAAAATCGTTCGTGAAACAATTCAAGGCATTGGTTACACACGCGCAAAATACGGATTCGATGCAGAAACTTGTGCAGTTTTAACATCTATCGATGAGCAATCTGCTGACATCGCTATGGGTGTTGACCAAGCGCTAGAAGCACGCGAAGGTCAAATGACTGACGCTGAGATTGAGGCAATTGGTGCAGGAGACCAAGGTTTAATGTTTGGTTTCGCATGTAATGAAACACAAGAGTTAATGCCACTTCCAATCTCGCTTGCTCACAAATTAGCTCGCCGTTTAACTGAAGTACGTAAAAATGATACATTATCATACCTACGTCCGGATGGAAAAACGCAAGTTACAGTTGAGTATGATGAAAATGGTAAACCAGTACGTGTTGATACTATCGTAATTTCTACACAACATCACCCAGATGTTACATGGGAAGAAATCGATCGCGACTTAAAAGAGCACGTAATTAAAGCTGTAGTACCAGCAGAATTAATCGATGGAGAAACGAAATTCTTCATTAACCCAACTGGCCGCTTCGTAATTGGTGGACCACAAGGTGATGCTGGTTTAACAGGACGTAAAATCATCGTTGATACTTACGGTGGATACGCTCGCCACGGTGGCGGTGCATTCTCTGGTAAAGATGCAACGAAAGTTGACCGCTCTGCAGCATATGCAGCTCGTTATGTTGCGAAAAACATCGTAGCAGCTGGTCTTGCTGAAAAAGCAGAAGTACAACTTGCATACGCAATCGGTGTAGCACAACCAGTATCAATTTCAGTTGATACATTCGGCACTGGTAAAGTATCTGAAGACGTATTAGTAGAACTAGTTCGTAACAACTTCGATCTTCGCCCAGCTGGTATTATTAAAATGCTAGACTTACGTCGCCCAATTTACAAACAAACAGCAGCTTACGGCCACTTCGGACGTACTGATGTAGATCTATCATGGGAACGTACAGACAAAGCTGCAGCTTTAAAAGAGCAAGCTGGTCTATAATATATGAAAAAAAGCTTTGCGCAGTGAGCGCAAAGCTTTTTTTATTTCGTTTTACTTACAATTTGAATGCATGATTTGCAATACACTTCGCCTTCTAGCTCAATATACTTTCTCATATTCGTCATGCCACTTGCTGGAAATGGCATATGAATCCAAGCCTTTTCATACGTTTGTATTTCCTTTTCACATGATTTACAAAGGATTGGTTTCTTCTGGAACATATGTAATCAACCTTTCATTTGACGTGCTTTACCTGCGCAAAAAGCACTGCTTAGTAAAAATAGTGTCGCAAATATAATGCTCACCAATGTCGCGTATGGAATTGCGCCTTTTAGAGAAAAACCGACAGTGATGGAAGCAACGAATAAGAGGATGAATGTTGTTGTTAATTTTTTATAAAGTTCCATAATATGTAGACCTCCGATTTATTTTTTAGTACAAGTTTTAAAATTGAATTCCATTAGAAAGAAAATATAAAGGGTAGCTAAAGATGTGTAGTCTAGGAGTAGAAGAAAATTTATTTTCCTTTTTGTGGGTTAGTATACTTATATTGTATCATGGCGTATTATCGGCTTCATACATAATTGTGTAAAGGTATGTATGATAAAATGAAGAAAAGCCTTTAGGAAAGGAAAGATAAAAAAATGAGCGTAACCGAACATAAAAAACAAGCGCCAAAAGAAGTGCGCTGCAAGATCGTAACAATTTCCGATACACGTACAGAAGAAACAGATAAGAGCGGTCAACTATTACATGAATTGTTAAAAGAAGCAGGCCATACAGTGACTTCTTATGAAATTGTGAAAGATGATAAAGAAAGTATTCAGCAAGCGGTGTTAGCTGGTTATCATAAGGAAGATGTAGATGTTGTATTAACAAATGGCGGAACTGGTATTACGAAGCGCGATGTCACAATTGAAGCAGTATCAGCATTATTAGATAAAGAAATTGTCGGATTTGGTGAGTTGTTCCGCATGATTAGTTATTTAGAGGATATTGGAAGTAGTGCAATGTTAAGTAGAGCGATCGGCGGCACAATTGGGCGCAAAGTAGTCTTTTCAATGCCAGGGTCTAGCGGAGCGGTTCGCCTTGCGATGAATAAATTAATTTTACCAGAACTAGGTCATATTACATTTGAGCTGCATCGCCAATGAGTAAGTATGCTGGAATTGTATTAGCAGGTGGTATGTCGAGTAGATTTGGTGAGCCGAAAGCGTTAGCGAGTTGGCAAGGTAGTACGTTTATTGAGCATATTTTGAAAGTGATGACAAGCACGCTCCAAGAAGTTGTAGTCATTAGTCATTCTGATATAAAAGAGCGAGTAGAGAAACTCGTACAAGTGCCTGTTATAGAAGACATTCCGCACTATAAAGGGAACGGGCCACTTGCTGGAATTGTATCAGGTATGGAATATATAGAAGCAGATTGGTACGCTATTATGCCATGTGATGCGCCAAATGTTTCACATGAGTGGTTCACCATTTTATTAGGGCAAACGAGTAATGAATATGATGCAGTTGTACCTATTATTAATGGAAGAAAACAGCCGTTACTTGCAGCGTACCATAACCGCGTGAAAGAAAAGATTTATGTTTTGCTTCAAGAAGAAAAAAGAAGTATGGTTCAGCTTTTATCACAATGTAATGTGAAATATATTGCTGGTGAAGATGTACAAGCAAATGCGGATTGGTTTATCAATGTAAATACGAAAGAAGAATATGTGCAGGCTCAAAAAGACCTTTCAAATGAATGAAAGGTTTTTTGGTATACAGAAATTGGGGAACAATTACTGTATAAAGGTATGTGAGTAAGTTGATTTTAAGGGGAATTCTTAAAATCACTATACAGAGTAAAAATACTGTATAACCATATATTAATTTTTATGGGTTTTTATTACAAGTCTATTTGTTTATGTTTGTTTTTGTTATAATGAATATAGAAATAATATGATATTTCACCTTGTGTATCATTTATTTAAGTGAATTTTACAATTGTATAATAAACTCCCTTCGTTTTTTGAAGGGAGTTTTTCTATTTAAGCAAGTAACTCTGATGCGTTATGCTGAAGTACTTCCTCATATTGGTTAAGCAAGCCACGAAAGATCTCATCCCAGCTTTTTGATTTCGCATAAGATAAAGCTGCTATTCCCATCTGCTCCAGTTTTTCTTCATTTTGCAATAAAAAATAAATGGATGATAGAAATGCGTCCTCATTTTTTGGGGGACAAAGAATTCCCGTTTTTCCATCTGTAATAATATTTTTAACTCCGCCACTATTTGCACCGATGACAGGTGTACCGCATGCAAGCGATTCAAGTACAACATTTCCAAATGTTTCAGTAGCTGATGGAAATACCATCATGTTAGAACAAGCATATGCTTCAGCTAAATCCACGCCTTGTAAATAGCCAGTAAACGTGACAGTTGTTTTCGGAACAGCTTCACGAAGACTTGTTGCTAGAGGACCGTCTCCTGCTATAAGCCAATGAATATCGTTTCGAGTATGCGCTGATTTAACGATAAGATTTTGCAACGTATCAATATCTTTTTCAGGGGCAATCCGTCCAACATAGGAAAGGACATACTTCGCTGTAATATTATATTTTTTTCGGAATAGGTCTGTATTGTAAGATGGATGAAAAAGTGTGCAATCTACACCACGTCCCCAAATAGAGAGGGCCTGAAAGCCTTTATGTTTTAATTGATGTAACGTTTCAGGAGAGGGTACGAAATTTTTTTGCATATGACTATGAAACCATTTTAAATAGTTCCAAAGCATATTGGAGAGAAATTCGATTTTATAATAGCGTAAATAAGCATCGAAATCAGTATGATAAGAACCGACAACTGGGATGTTTAACTTTTTTGCATAATACAATCCACAAAGTCCCATGTTGAAAGGTGTAGCAATGTGAATCATGTCAGGTTTAAAGGAAAGAAGTTCTCGTCTAATGCGCGGAGTAGGAAAAGAAAAGCGACATTCTGGATATAATATTGTTAATGGGATACTTCTCATCTTGTTCACATTCGCTACGAAATTATCTTCAGCTGTATGCTGAGGGGCGAAAACAGAATAGGCGATTTTTTCTTTCTGAAAATATCGTGTTAACCGCTCTAACGTTTTCGCAACCCCGTTCACTTGTGGCGTAAAAGTATCGGTAAAAATGGCGACTCTCATCATATCACTCCTTTATGTGAAAAGTGGGATGAATTGATAAAAAGAGATGATGCCAGAGCAAGTGCCTAGGCACATACCGACGAATACATCAGACGGATAGTGAAGCCCTAAATAAATGCGCGAAATACCGACGCATAATGCTAACGGTAATAGGAAAATAAGTAAGCTTGGATTATAGCAAATAAATGGAATAAAGACAGAGAAAACGGCTGTTGTGTGACCAGACGGGAAAGAGTGGTCTTGTAATGGATGGACTGGATATTTTGCATCCTGAATTGTTAAATAAGGACGTTTTCGTGGATACCATCTTTTTAATATTTGCACAGGAATATGGCTAATTGCTAACGAAATAGCAGTTGCAATTGCAGCTTGATGCAAAGTTCCACTTGCGAAAATTAAAAAGAACAGTGTGAGTGCGATAGAGAAAGTCGCGCCACCAATATGAGTAATATTGCTGAAAAAGATATTTAACGTTTTTTGATCAAAGTAGCGGTTAATTTCTCTGAAAATGTAACATTCTATTTTATATAATCCACTGACCTTCATGAAAATTCTCCTCCCTCATCTACATATATATGGAGATATTAGCTTTTATTTTAATAAGATTTTGTTGAGGGAGTAATAATGTTTTGTAAAGAAAAAGTTAGATTTTATATAAAAAAGCTGCCAGTATTATGGCAGCAGTAAAATCATTTTTGTAATGATTTATAATATTGGCCTTTTTCAACGTATTGCGTGCGAATTCGCTCCATGTCTTTACGGTCTTCTTCTGTTAACTCACGAACGACTTTCGCTGGGCGACCGAAAGCTAGTGTATTCGGCGGGATTTTCTTTCCTTGTGAAACGAGGCTTCCAGCACCGATAAAGGCTCCTTCGCCAATTTCAGCACCATCTAATATAATAGATCCCATTCCAATTAAAGCATCTTTCTTAATATGGCAGCTATGTAAAATAACTTGATGCCCAACTGTAACATCATCTTCTAAAATAAGAGGATACTGGGGGCTTTGGTGGAGTGTGCATTGGTCTTGTACATTTACGCGGTCTCCGATGATTGTTGGTGATACATCACCACGTATGACTGTATTAAACCAAATACTTGATTCCTCGCCAATTGAGACATCGCCTGTAATGGTAACATAGTCAGCGATAAAAGCACTACTCGCAATTTTCGGATTTTTTTCTTTGTAAGGATATATCATGTAAAGCCTTCCTTTCCTAGAGACTAGTTTCAGTGTACCAAATTATGAAAAAGAGTGAAATGGAGGAAAGCCGTATGTGGAATTATGAAGCAGAGGAAGCAAAAGCTGTAATCGTTATTGTACATGGCGCAATGGAATACCACGGACGCTATGAAGCCGTTGCGGAAATGTGGAATCATATCGGCTACCACGTCGTGATGGGCGACCTTCCGTCACACGGAACGACTTCAAGAAATAGAGGACATATTGATTCGTTTGATGAATACATAGAGGAAGTTAAATTATGGGTAAAAGAAGCAAGGAAGTATCGATTACCTATCTTTTTATTTGGTCATAGTATGGGTGGTCTTATTGTCATTCGTATGATGCAAGAGACGAAGAGAGAAGATGTAGACGGCATTATTTTAAGTTCGCCATGTTTAGGCGCATTAGCTGGACCTTCTGCACCGCTTCAAGCTGCCTCAAAAATATTAAATATTATCGCTCCGAAGTTACAATTTGCAACGAATCTTACAGTGGAAATGTCAACGCGTAATCATGAAGTGAGAGATGCGATGGAGAACGATTCGTTGTTCTTGCGCAAAGTATCAGTACGTTGGTATAGTGAATTGATTAAGTCTATTGAAATCGCTCATAAAAAAATAGATGATTTTCCAGATGTTCCGCTCTTGCTAATGCAAGCATGTGAGGATAAACTTGTAGATAAAACACGTGTCCGCACTTGGTTTGATAATGTTAAAATAAGTGATAAGGCTTTTAAAGAATGGCCGAATTGTTATCACGAGTTATTAAATGAGTATGAGCGTGATGAAATTTTGAATTATATTCAGTCATTTACTGAAATACGCATCAATAACATAATAGAAACAAATAAGTAAATTATTTGTACATTGAATAGAGGAGATGAAGGAAGAAGTGAACGTACCGAGTAATCCCATAACGCTCATGGCGAAAGTATACCGTGATGTGTTTCCGGTTGTACACCATGAGCTAGCGATGTGGAAAGAGCGTGCCTACCATATTCCGAATGATGAGCTTCATAGTCAGGCAATCGCAAGTATTGAGCATAAAACGTTTCATTGCGAAGGCGGTGGCATTTTAGCGCTATTAGCAAATGAACACCGTGAGGAATGTATTCGTTTTATCGTCGCATATCAAACGATTAGTGACTACTTAGATAATTTATGTGATCGCAGTACATCACTTGATCCGAATGATTTTGCCGCACTTCATGAATCTATGTTAATGGCATTATCACCAGAAGTAGAAGGTGGCGGTAATTATTATCGCTATCGTGATGATCAAGATGATGGTGGTTATTTAGATGAACTTGTTGAAACATGCCAAGATGTTTTAAAGAAAACGAAGCATTATGACAAAATTGCTCCTATTCTTCATGAACTTGCTTGTTATTATTGTGATCTGCAAATTCATAAACATGTGAAATTAGAAGAAAGAGAACCACGATTACAAACATGGTTTGAAGCACATAAAGAAAACTTACCTGAGATGAGTTGGTTTGAATTTTCAGCATGTGCCGGTTCTACGCTTGGAATCTTCTGTCTTGTCGCATATGCCTTTCATGATGAATTACATGATGAAGATATTGCGAAAATTAGACAAGGATATTTTCCTTACGTACAAGGACTTCATATCTTACTTGATTATTTCATTGATCAAGAAGAAGACCGCATCGGCGGGGATTTGAATTTCTGTAGTTATTATGAAAACGAGCAAGTGATATTAGATCGTATGAAACATTTTGTAGAAGAAGCAGAGAAGAGCATTGGTGATTTGCCTCATGCGAAGTTTCATCGTCTCATAAGCCGAGGATTACTTGGTATTTATTTATCAGATCAAAAAGTATCGGCGCAAAAGAATATGCACAAAATGGCACGGCGCATTGTAAAATACGGGGGCCTCACTTCACGATTCTTCTATTGGAACGGGAAGATGTACCGAAAGAAAACAGCGCAGTGATGAAGAAAACCACTCATGTAGAGTGGTTTTTTGTTATAATATGGTAAAGGTGGTGTCGAAAATGAAGCGATTGTTTCAAAAGCTATATGACAATATTGAGGTAACGTTACTCGTACTACTTACCATTTCATTTGTAACTGGAATGTATATGATGATGAATAGGCCAAGTGGTCCTACTATGATGGATTATGTGCCACAAGTAATAATTGGCGCAATTATTATTGTAGATATCGTTTTCTTAGTAAGTAGTAGAAAAAAACAAACGAATAGTAAATAAAAAAGCATTTGTACACGAGAGTACAAATGCTTTTTCATTATGATCGTATTTTGGAAAATACATATATAAGAAGTTCAACCGCGAAAATAACTAACACAGACAGTTCAAATAAAGGCATGACAGCGCCTAGTATAACCATCATGATAAAGAAAACGATTATGCTTTTCTTATCTCTTTGCTTAGGAGGTGCTGCTAATTTTCCTTTCGGCTTCCTTGCTAACCACATTTTTATTCCGTAATAAATGAGAAGTAATAAAGATAATGTCGTTAGTAAGCATAATATTTTATTTGGCCATCCGAATAAATGTCCTTCATGAAGCGGGATACCGTAAGTGAACCATTGCGCAAGTAATCCATAATCACGATAATCCGTTTTGGAAATGAGTTCTCCGCTATATTGATCAAAATAAGCTGTTATTTCTTCATTTGGTGCAACATGCATACCTGTAATACCGGAGCCGCTTGATTTTGAAACAGTGAACACACCTTTTGGATCAGCTGGTAGTGAAATAACATATGGCTTTTTTATTTCAATTTCCTTTTGTAATGTATCAACTGAAATTGCTTTCGGTTCATTCGAATTCGATTCAGGAGGTGCTTCTTTTCTAGTTGCCCACGGCAATTCTTTTACCTTCGATTCAGGCGGTGCCATATACAATTTCGGATATCCGAGTGATTCATTTGACGATGCAATTTTATAAATTTGGTTACCCATAAATCCTGACCATGGCAATCCAGATGCAACTAACAAAACGAGAGGAATTGTAAATATAATACCGATAATAGAATGACGTCGTTTTGCTTTTTCTCGCTTATTGGATGCCGGTGTGTTTTTGAATTGGCGTATACTCATGTACAACCCAGTTACAATTAAGAAGATTGTCCAACATGCCGCAAGTTCTACAGTATAGTTAACGACAGTGCCACCAACTAAAAGAGAACTATGTAATTCCCGCATGATATTGGCAAACGTTTCACTTGCGTTTTGATCCCCAACAATTTGATTATTATTATCTAAATACACATATTTTTGTTGCCCAGTATACTCATTTGCAATCGTAAGTCTCGTATTATAATCCCCATCAAACTCACTAATTTTCGCCACACTATAATGTGGATATTTTTTCTCTGTTAAGGAAATAGAATCAGCCATCGAAATAGATTCTGTTTGAGCACTCTTCCCAAAATATAAATCTTTATAGATGAAATCCTCAACCTCCTCCCGAAATAAATACCCAATTCCGCTCAGTGACAACGTAATAAGAAGCGGCGTAATAAAAAGCCCAGCATAAAAATGCCAACGCCAAAAAATGTAATGAAGCGAACGATTTACTTTCATACTTTCAGTTCCCCTAACCTTCCCTATATGAATAACTACTTATTTAATATAGCGAGATTAAGTGTGATTACTTTGAAAGAATTGTGAAGAAAGTTAAAAGTTTTGGGGATTTTTATCAAACAAAAAACATATTTCAAAAGTGATGTTTTCTATGTTTCTGAAGATCTCTTTGTATTTGATAGATACATCCTAACAACCGCTTTCGCAAGACATTGAGAGGAATCAATAAAATCCTCACTCGCCAACACATTCAAATCGGTACATGCGATAATTGCAGTATCAACTTCATCTTTCAATTGTAAAACGAGGGCACTCCACAATTCGCGAGCTTCTTCAACCTCTCCAGATTTAATATAAGTAATAATTTGATTAATGCTTTCCTGCCATTGTTCGTAATGAATGTACTCTATATTACGCTTTGCAATCCCATCTTGGTAAATTTCAGCTCGAACAGTCGCTTCCGTTGCGAGAAGAGCGACTCTTTTGGCAGTTTCAGGAATTGCTTTTAACGTCTCATCAACTATATTCAAAATAGGAATAGAAAGAGATTGCTGTAATTCCTCAAAATAAAGATGCGCTGTATTGCAAGGCATAGCGATAAAGCTTGCGCCAGTACTTTCAAGTTTTTGTGCCCCTTCAATAATCGCTTTTTTCATCGCTTCATGATCAATAGGGCGATCCATGTAAAACGGTGTTGGACACGAGTAAATCATCATATGGGGAAAGTCCATATCATGCTTTGCTCCGTATATTGTTTGGCACTCTGCTACAACTGTATCAACGAATGGTCCAGTTGATTTTGGCCCCATTCCTGCTAGTATTCCGATCATTGTTTCGTCTCCTTTAATATGTAATTAAAAACGTTTTTTGCGAACGATAAAAAGAAATAAGGTAAATAATAAAAATGAATATACGATAGCCCATGCTGTGAGCCATAGCGTGTGAGTCAGTATATTATATTTGTATTGTCCAAGCATTAGAAAGCTTTCGACAGGTGGTAAAAACCATAAGAACTCTTTTTTAAACCGGATAGATGCAATCGTTATAAGCAATATAAATGTAAGACTAAGCCAAGCAGTGCCTGCTTTTTGAATCGTATTTCTAGTAAATAATGTTGCGATTGAAATTCCTAGTATAGAGAAAGACATGTGAGAGAGAAATCCGACTAGAAATAAAGAAACTGTCATTTTCTCATTAAACATTTGCAAAATAATTGGGTAGATTACGGATATAAAAGATAATACAGTACAAATGAGAAGAGCCGTAATATATTTACCAACGTATAATGCGGAAATGTTATTTGTATGTGAAATAGTGATTTGCTCTTGTACAGGGTCTTCCGTATGAAAAATTGTGACTGTAATCCAGGCAGATAATAAATAAAGTACAAGTGCTGTTTCTAAATATGTCGGTACAATAGGAGTCGGTTTATATGCATATACAAAAAGTAAGCTCATAAAGTACATCGCAATAGGAGGGACGTACTTATACGATTTTGTATAGTCGAGAAAGTGATAACGAATAAGCGCGAACATAATGAACCTTCTTTCGATTTAAAAGTTAGGTTGTAGCAGTGTGATAGATGCTTTTTTATGTAATAAAAACTGAAGTATGTCATTTGTATATTCTTTTTCGATTTGTAATTGAATAAGATTTTGATTTGAAGTGTGTGCAACGTGTATAAAACCGGATTGCTTTTGTAGTTCTATTGTTGAAAATGTTTCGTGAACGATTGCCTCAATATAGACTTGTTCTGCTCCTTTTTGCGCAGAGATATTTTCTGCAATTGTATGATTTGCTAACGTCACAATTCTATCGGCGAAGTTTTCTAGTAGCTGTTTTTCGTGACATGTGAAGAGTATAGATATACCTTGTTGTTTTAATGAGAGTAAAATATGTTCTAATTCTTGCTGAGAGTTAGGATCGAGTCCAGAAAGGGGTTCGTCCAAAATTAATAAATGTACGTCTGTAAGTAATGCTTGCATAATGCCTGTTTTTTGTTTCATGCCTTTTGAAAAGTTTCGTACAACGGAATGTCTTGCATGATGTAAATGAAAAGATTCCAGAAGCATCGGAATTTTATCTTTTACATATTTTGTTGATAAACCGTGAATGTGGCCGAGATGGTATAGATAATCCTCTAATGTAAAACGAATCCCTTCAGGAAAATGTTCAGGTACATAACCGATTTGTATATGTTCTTTTCTTTGAATTGTCCCTGCCGTAGGTGAAATAAAACCTGCAATTATTTTGAGTAGAGTACTTTTTCCAGTCCCGTTCCCGCCGATAATAGCCAGTGCTTCTCCTTCTGGAATGGATAAATCAATGTTGTCTAGTATAAGTGATTTGCCATATTTCTTTTGAATTCCCCTTAGTTCTACTAGCAAAGTTCTATCCTTCTTTCTTCGAATATTGTATACATCCATTATATAGGAGAATAACAAAAAGACGTGCAATGAGTGCACGTCTTTTTTTGTTATGTTTTGTCGATAAGTCGATATAGTGTGTCGAATCGTCGATATATCGAAAAAATCGTTGATATATCCGGAGTTACGATAGATAAAATTCAAAAATCGTTGATATAATTATCGTTTCTCAATCGCCACAATAAATGGCGGGTTATTTTGTTGGTTAATGAAGCCGTAGCGCAGTACGTGAGCTTGTTTTTGATCTAGTTCTTCTGCGAATTTGAGAACGGCGTCGCGTTCTACTTGTCCTTCTGGGTGTCCGTGGTAAATGACAAGGACGATGATACCTTCAGGTGCCATTACTTCTAATAATTGTTCAATTGCCGAAATTGTTGAGTTCGGTTTTGTAACGATATGCTTGTCTCCGCCTGGAAGGTAACCTAAGTTGAAGATTGCGCCTGTTACTTTTCCTTTTGCATCTTCTGGTAATACGGATAGCAGTGTATCGTGACTATCGTGAACTAAAACAGTACGTTCGAAAAGTTCTTTTTCTTTTAAACGAGTCGTCGAGCTTTCAATTGCTTCTTTTTGAATATCAAATCCAAATACTTTTCCGTTATCGCCAACGATTTCAGCTAGGAAGCAAGTGTCATGCCCATTGCCTAAAGTTGCATCTACAGCGTAATCGCCTTCTTTTACTGCCGTTTGCAAGAGAGTGCGAGCAAACGGTAATACACGTTCTAATTTCATTTTTGTTTCTCCTCATTTGCATATTTTCCTTGCCAGCTTCCGCGGCGTACAAATTCTGCATCGATGGAATTTAATACTTCCCATTTATTTAAGCTCCACATTGGGCCGATCATTAAATCAGGTGGACCGTCACCTGTGATGCGGTGCACAATTACGTCTTCTGGAATCATTTCAAGTTGGTCAACAACGAGACTTACGTAATCCTCAAGAGAAAGGAACTCGAGTTGTCCTTTTTCATATTGTTTCACCATTGGCGTTCCTTTTAATAAATGAAGTAAGTGGATTTTAATTCCTTGTACGTCAAGCTTCGCTACTTCACGAGCTGTTTCCATCATCATGTCGTAATTTTCAAGAGGAAGACCGTTAATAATATGAGAGCAAACTCTAATGCCATGCTTGCGTAATTTATTTACACCTTCCACATAAGAAGGATAATCGTGAGCACGGTTAATAAGGTTTGCAGTACGTTCATGAACAGTTTGTAGTCCGAGTTCAACCCAAAGGTATGTGCGTTTATTTAAGTCCGCTAAATATGCAACGACATCGTCCGGTAAACAATCTGGGCGAGTCGCGATAGAAAGACCAACAACGTCTTTTTCAGCTAGAAGCGGTTCGAATTTTTCTTTTAACACTTCAAGTGGTGCATGTGTATTTGTGTACGCCTGGAAATAAGCGATACATCTTCCGTCTTTCCACTTTGAGCGCATTTTTTCTTTCATTTCATGATATTGCGTTATAACATCATCGCGGCGATCGCCAGCGAAGTCACCAGATCCAGCAGCACTGCAAAATGTACAACCGCCATAAGCAACTGTACCATCACGGTTCGGGCAGTCGAAGCCAGCATCTAATGAAACTTTAAAGATTTTTTCACCAAATTCATTTCGTAAATGGTAATTCCATGTATGATAACGTTTATTGTCGTTTGTATATGGAAAAGGGTTTTGAACCTTCATTACTTTCCCTCCTAAGCCGAGTCAAAATGAAACAAAATCCATTATAACATACTCATAAGGTTCAGATGGAAGGGACACACTAAAGGGGAATTGAAGCAAGGAGGGACAATTATGGCAGAGCGTCAATCACTTGAATCGTATATTACACAAGCGGAACAAGCGGTGGAATATGCGAAAGAACAATTAGACCAAGGTATGAGACAAGAGCATTACAATACGATGGAGTATTCAGATGCGCAGTTACAATTAGAACAAGCATATAACGATTTACAAACGATGCAACAACATGCGAATGATGAGCAACGTGAGCAATTAAATAGAGCACGTATGGCAATTCGCCAATTGCAACATCAAATGATTATTACACCGCACTAATAAGGAGTGAATGTAATGGCGAAACGTTCAAATCAAAATAATCCAGAGCAAAAAACGCAAAATGGACATAACGCTGAGTTTTCGAATGAGCTTGATCCAGTGGTTCAAGTGAAACAGCGTAACAGTAAAAAAGGACAACCTCAAAAATCGAAACAATCAGAGTAGACCAGGTCGCAATATGACCTGGTTTTATTTTGCTATATGACAATAATGTAAGATTTCTGTAAGGTTTACCGATAGTTGTAAAATCACATTTCCAGTAGAGTAAGGGAGGATTAAATTTTATACAAGGAGCTGCTTTATGGGAAATGATATTACAAATAAACGAATTGATGAGTTAGATTACATTCGTGGCTTCGCATTACTGGGGATTATTTTAGTAAATATTCTTGCACTACTTAACATTAAAATTCCAGATCCTAATACAGTAGATGCCAGCTATCAAAGGTTTCTATACTTATTTGTAGAGGGTCGTTTCTTCTCAATTTTCTCATTCTTATTTGGAGTAGGATTCTATATCTTTATTTCTAGAGCAATTGCAAAAGGGAAGAATGGATACGTTCTATTTCTACGCCGTTTAGTTGCACTATTTATTTTCGGCTTGATTCATCAAATGTTTCAGCCTGGAGAAGCATTAACGTTATATGCAATTTGCGGGTTAATTGTTTTACCGTTTTATAAAGCGAAAAAAGAAGTGAACCTAGTACTAGGGCTTATTTTAACAATTACCTTCAGTGTAATGGGAGCGAAAGAACTATTACCACTTGGCTTAATTTTATTAGGGCTTGCTGCAGGACAATATCGTGTATTTGAAAATCTTACGCAGAACATAAAGAAAGTCGCTATTTTTACAGGTACTATGTTTGTTTTAAGCGTAATAGCTGTATGGTATCAATATGGGCACGTTCCTGCTGAACCATTTATAAATGGGATAATGGAAACTGAAGACGGAACAATGGATGCTGCAAGCCAATTTTTAAAAATTGGTATTACAGTTGGACCGATTATTTCAGCTTTCTATGTTGGAGCTTTAATTTTATTACTTCAATTAAAACCAGTTCAAACGTTGTTAGCACCATTGAAATACTACGGTCGTATGGCTTTGACGAATTATATCGGACAAACTGCAATGATTTTAATTGCTGGTAGTGTATGTAACTTTGCAGGAAACTTAACATACATGCAGACGTTATATGTATGTATCGCAATTTACGCTATTCAAATTGTGTTTAGTGTAATTTGGATGAAAATCTTTAAAATGGGTCCATTAGAATGGATTTGGCGTGTTATTACGTATTGGACGGTAACACCTTTAAAGAAATAAAGTGAAACTTTAATCAGTGGGGGTTTTCTTCATCTCCCACTGATTATTAGTTGAACCAATCGGACTTTTATGGGCAGTTGATCCCCCACCTAACCTTTTTGCTTTCGCTGAATTTTGAGGTGGGGGTCTTACTGCCCATTAAAGTGGGATAAAGAGAGAAGTGGGCTGTTCCTTTTGTGGAACAGCCTATTTGTATTGTCAGCTTTTGTCGATAAGTCGATATATTTTGAAAATCGCCGATAAAAGTGAGGGAATCGCCGATATAATTTCATTTACCGATTCACTATGTCACTAATAGTAAAAGCCAAGCTTACAAACACACCTTTTTTATCTTACAAAAGTGTAAGGTAATTGTAATGTTAACAAATAGCAGTTCAGCTCCAAAAAGCGCAAAATAGGTAATGGAAAAACAAGCGTAGGAGGATATATATGACGAAACCAGTTGTAGACGTGAAAAACGTTCAAAAAGTGTACGGTAAAAAAGGTGAGAATCAATCACACGCATTAAAAGGTGTATCATTCTCAATTCAAGAGGGTGAGTTTGTTGGGATTATGGGACCATCTGGTTCTGGTAAAACGACATTATTAAATGTAATTTCAACGCTTGATAAAGCAACAGGCGGCGTTGTTGAAATTGCGGGTACGGACATTACGAAAATGAAACAAGGTGAGCTTTCTGATTTCCGCTCGCAAAAATTAGGATTCATCTTCCAAGACTTTAACTTATTAGAGAACTTATCTATTTACGAAAACATCGCATTGCCACTTTCTCTTCAAGGTGTTCCATCACGTAATATTGGGCCGAAAGTAGAAAAAGTAGCAGATATGTTAGGTATTTCAGCAATTCTTCAAAAGTATCCATCTGAAGTATCTGGTGGACAAAAGCAACGTTCAGCAGCAGCGCGGGCTTTAGTACATGAGCCAGCTATTATTTTAGGGGACGAGCCAACAGGAGCGCTTGATTCTAAAAACGCGACGAGTTTACTTGATGCGATGACAAACTTAAATCAAGAGCAAGGCGTATCTATTATGATGGTTACGCACGATCCGTTTAGTGCAAGTTACTGTCAGCGTATTTTATTCATTCAAGATGGTGAGCTATATAAAGAAATTCACCGAGGTGGTACACGTGAAGAGTTTTATAAAGAAATTTTAGATGTGCTAGCAGACTTAGGCACACAAAAAGCGTAAGAAAGGAGGTTCTAAGGCATGTTATTTAAACTTTCCATGTCAGGACTAAAAAGTAAGCTGAAAGATTATATCGTCTTACTTGTTGGTCTTGTCATGTCGATTTCAATTTTTTATATGTTCCAAACGTTAGCACTAAATAAAGCGTTTATTGAGTCTAACTCAGTTATTCAATCAATTGGATTTGTATTCCAAGCAGGTTCATTTTTACTCGCTATTATAACGTTCTTCTATATTCTATATGCGAACTCTTTCTTATTATCTCTTCGTCAAAAAGAGTTTGGTATGTATATGATGTTAGGAGCAAAAAAGCATAAAGTTACATTACTTATGTTTATCGAAACAATCGTATTAGGCGCTGCGTCCCTTGCAATCGGTATTACAGTTGGTGTAGGACTTGCACAAGGTATCGGACAGTTATTAATGAAACAATTAGAATTTGCTGGTGAAGGCTATAAAGCATTTTACCTTCCATCTATGACTGTTACTTGTATTTTCTTCTTTGCACTATTTGTATTATCAGCAATTATGAACAGTATTAAATTATCACGTATTTCTGTATTGCAACTTGTACATGCAGACGCACAAACAGAGCGTGTTGCAGTAAAAGGAAAAATGACAGGTTTAATTGCATTCCTTGCGGTTATTTTATTAGGCGTTGGCTATGCATCAATGATTTACATGGCAAAATTAAGAGAAATGGGAATCCTTATTGCATTAATTACAACAACAGCTGGTACTTACATGCTATTTGGATCACTTCTTCCGGTTATTATTAAAAAGTTAAAAAGTAATAAAAAGCGTAGTGAAAAAGGACTTAATGCTTTTACGTTTGCCCAATTAAATTTCCGTATTAATAGCTTAACGAAAGTACTTGCAACGGTAGCGATGTTAGTTGCTCTTGGAGCGGGTGCGATTTCAGGTGGTATGGCATTTAAAAATAACGTTATAAAAATGGTTGATGGTTTAATAATATATGATTCAGTTGTTCATAATCCAACAGCTGAAGAAAAGAAAATTTTAGACGGTATTACATTTAAAGAGAAAAATGAATATCGTTACAAAGTAGATGATAAATACGTTTACTATGTAAAAGAGGATTTAGAAAAAAATCGTCCTTTAGTAAAAGATATGACAAACATGAAGTCGATGAAAGATTTAGCGAATACGAAAAAAGCTTCACAGGAACTACCTGTAGGTGCAGTTTCTAGAGAAATGAACGAAAAAGATGCGAATGCGAAAGAACTTCCAGAAGAATGGGACGATGCTTTCAGAACAATTCAGCCATTTTATGTATACGAGGATCATGCAATTAAAATTATAGATCAAAAAACGTACGATAGTGTAAATGGTAAAGAAGGTATGGCGTTTGTTGGAAAAGTAGATGATTTCTTAACATATACAAAAGAATGGAAAAAACTTGACGAGTTGCAGCTAGATAAATATAAAAATATAAAAGCTGAAAGATTAGATAGTAAATATCAAGCTTACAATGGATTCTACGGCATTGCGAGCGGAACAGTATTTATGGGATTTTTCCTTGGAATTGCGTTCTTAGCAATGATGGCAAGTTGTTTAATGTTTAAAATTCTTTCTGGTGCATCAAAAGATATTACGCGTTATCAAATGCTTCGTAAAATCGGTGTGCGCCGTGAGTTATTAACGAAATCCATTTATAAAGAATTATTCTTAGTCTTTCTTTTCCCAGCAATTGTAGGTATTGCTCACGTATTAGTTGGTATGAATATTTTCGGATTTATCTTACTTGATCCGTACTTCCGTATTTGGGTACCGATTGTTATCTTCGTAATTATTTATGCAATTTATTACTTCATTACCGTTCAATTGTATAAAGGAATTGTTCTTCCGAAAGAAGATTAATAATAAAAACCGAGCGAAATTGCTCGGTTTTTATTATTTTCAGAAAAAACACTTTAATGTTACTGAAATGTATAATATAATGTAAATAAGTAACATACCATGTAAGTATCAGCAATCGAAAAATGAAAGGAGGAATCCAATCTGTAGAAAGAGGCTGAACTTGTATCCCCTATTGTTCCTACCCCACTGTATTTGCACAATTATAAATTTCCAAACCTAAAAGTATATTGTAAAAATAATGGATAATACATGGAAATCTCATAGCGTGATAAGGTAAAATGGACAACATGATGAGAAAATTACCGTTCATAAGATGAGGAGAATACATGTATGGAAGTTGTAGAGGCATTAAAAGATATAAGCCAAATTGAGGCGATGAAAAAGTATTTAAAAGAGCACTCGCAGCGAGATTATCTTTTATTTGTTATTGGAATTAACACAGGATTAAAAATTACTGAGCTACTTAGTATGAAATTTGAAGAGGTATTACATGAAGATGGAACTGTTAAAGAGTTTTATTCTCTTCCTGTGAAAGATGAAAAGTTTAAACAAGATATTTATTTAAATACAAAAGTAAAAGAAGCACTTTTAGAGTATGTACAATCTATTGATGTGAAAAGAGAAAACTATGTATTTCAATCTAATAAAACGACAAATTCAATCTCACGCCAACAAGCGTATCGTGTAATCCATAGCGCAGCTGAAGCGGTTGGAATTGTTGGGAAGATTGGAACGAACTCAATGCGAAAAACATTTGGATATCACGCGTACAAAAGAGGAATAGCAATTGCACTATTGCAAAAGCATTTTCATCACGCAACGCCATCAGAGACGCTCAAGTATTTAGGAATCTCAAAAGATGAAGAATTTAAAACAGAGATTGATGTTGATTTGTAAAAGCCGTAACTAAAACTTTAGGAGGCGGGAATATGAATATTCGAGAGAGTGAATTACCGGGCATTGGATGTAAGTTTGAAGTAATTACAAAAGGTAATGAAAAGCTGGTTATTGTTATTCACGATGATGGCCGAAGAGAAATGTATCATTTTGATGCAGATCATGATGAAAGTATTTCAAGTATTTCTCTTCGTGATTCGGAAGCGAGACAAATTGCAGCTATATTGGGCGGAATGGTATATAGACCACAAGCGTTAGATACGATTGAAATGGCTTTTGAAGGATTATCAATTGAATGGTTCAAGGTGGAAAATCATGCGCCAGTCGTACAAAAAACAATTGGTAGCTTACATGTCAGAAAAACATATAACGTAACGATTATTGCTATTTTAAAAAAGAATATGAAGAAGTTCTTTAATCCAGGCCCAGATTCTATTATTGAAGCTGGCGATATGCTTGTGTTATCGGGTGAAAGACATGAAGTGAAAAGAATTATTAATGAATTGCTTTCAGTAGGAGGGGATTCATAATCGATGGATACTTTAATCTTTGAAGTTGGAACTGCGTTAGTATTAGTAGCTTTTGCAGCTATCCTTGCTGCGAAGTTAAAGTTCTCGATTATTCCGTTTCTCATTATACTCGGTATGTTAGTGGGGCCTCATGCCCCAGATTTAGGACTTATCGATTTAAGATTTATTGAAAGCGGAGAAGTTATTTCCTTCCTCGGCCGCGTTGGCGTCATATTCCTCCTATTCTACTTAGGCTTAGAATTCTCAATAAAAAAATTAATTAAATCAGGAAAATCAATTGCTTTCGGGGGGACTGTCCACATATCACTTAATTTCCTATTAGGTTTGTTTTATGGATATGTGATGGGCTTCCCCTTATTAGAGACGTTAATTATTGCTGGAATCATTACAATTTCATCAAGTGCAATTGTTGCAAAAGTCATTGTTGATTTAAGAAGATCTGGTAATAAAGAGACTGAGCTGATTTTAGGAATCATTATGTTTGATGATATCTTTTTAGCGGTATATTTATCAGTCGTTTCAGGATTAGTACTCGGAGGGGCAACGTCATTTGTAGGTGCTCTTACATCGGTTTTAATCGCGGTAGGGTATATGCTACTATTTTTTGTAATCGCTAGAAAAGCTACACCGTTTTTAAATAAAATATTAGATATTTCGTCAAATGAAATTTTTATTATCGTAATATTCGCTATTTTATTCTTTGTAGCAGGATTTTCAGAAACAATTCATGTTGCTGAGGCAATTGGAGCGTTATTATTAGGACTCGTCTTTTCTGAAACAGAGCATAGTGACCGGATTGAGAAGCTCGTCGTCCCATTCCGTGATTTCTTTGGAGCTATATTCTTTTTCAGCTTCGGTTTAAGTATAGACCCGTTTTCGCTTGGGGGCGCAGTATGGTTGGCATTAGGAGCAGTTTTTATTACTCTCATCGGTAATTTCACTGCTGGAATGATTGCAGGACGTAAAGCCGGGTTATCGCATAAGGCTTCTACGAATATAGGTTTAACACTCGTATCACGCGGGGAATTTTCTATTATTGTAGCAAATATCGGGATTGCGGGTGGTTTAATGGCAGCGATTAAACCGTTCTCTGCACTGTACGTTTTAATATTAGCATCGTTAGGACCGTTATTAACGAAAGAGTCTGGGAGAATATACTCTCTACTAGATAAGGTGTTTAAATGGAGTGCTAAAGAACGTGCAAAGCGAGAAAAAGAAGTTGGATAGTAAATAAAGGGAGACTGCGTGAAGTTCGCGTAGTCTCCCTTTATTTATACACTGTTACTGGTGGCGTTTTTTGTCGGTAAGTCGATATATTCTAATAATCGCTGATATATTGCAAGTTGCGCCGATATAATTTGATAATCGCTGATATATTTCGAGTTGCGCCGATATATTTCCAAAATCGCTGATATATTTTCAAGTGGCAATCAAGATAATTTCATTTACCGCAAAACCATTATCTGAATTTCATCAACTATTAATCAGTTGCCTTCCTATTTAAAAACGACTACAATTTTACTGTTATAGATGAACGAAAAAATAGAATAGGAGGGGAGACTATGCCAAGGAAAGTATGGCTATTAGTAGCTGGGATGATTATTAATGTCACGGGTGCTTCTTTTTTATGGCCTTTTAATACAATTTATTTGCATGATCACCTAGGAAAATCTTTATCTGTGGCCGGAATGGTATTAATGATCAACTCGCTTACTGGTGTAATCGGAAACTTGCTCGGCGGTGTTTTATTTGATAAATGGGGCGGTTATAAATCAACTTTAGTAGGAATTGTGATTACACTCGTATCGATTTTAGGTCTTGTGTTCTTCCACGGTTGGCCGTTATATGTTGTATGGCTAGCGTTAATCGGCTTTGGTTCTGGAATGGTCTTCCCATCGATGTATGCGATGGTTGGTACGGTTTGGCCAGAGGGCGGAAGACGAGCATTTAATGCGATGTATGTGGGACAAAATGTTGGTATTGCGATTGGAACAGCGTGTGGTGGATTAGTTGCATCGTATCGTTTTGATTATATTTTCTTAGCGAACTTTATTTTATACTTTGTATTCTTCTTAATTGCTTTTATTGGATTCCGTGGTATGGAAGACAAGAAAGATCCAGGAGTGCAAAAAGAAGTTGAAACGAAAAAAGGTTGGTCGCTTACACCTGGATTCAAAGCACTTCTTATCGTATGTGTAGCATATGCTTTATGCTGGGTTACATACGTACAGTGGCAAGGGGCGATTGCAACACATATGCAAGAGTTAAATATTAGTCTTCGTCACTATAGTTTATTATGGACGATAAACGGAGCGATGATCGTTTGTGCACAGCCGCTAGTTAGTATGTTAATTCGCTGGATGAAGCGTTCTTTAAAACAACAAATTATGATTGGGATCTTCATTTTTGCGGCGTCATTCATTGTATTAAGTCAAGCGCAGCAATTTACGATGTTTCTTGTGGCAATGGTGACATTAACGATTGGTGAATTATTTGTATGGCCAGCGGTTCCGACCATTGCAAATATACTTGCACCAAAAGATAAGTTAGGGTTTTATCAAGGTGTTGTAAATAGTGCAGCGACTGTAGGGAAAATGTTCGGACCGGTCGTTGGCGGAGCGATTGTTGATTTATATAATATGGAAGTATTGTTTATAGCAATCATGGTAATGCTTGTAGTAGCGCTTATCGCAACGAGCATTTATGATAAACGAGTAAAAGTAGAAGAAACAGTTGAAGAAAAAATTGCAGTTTAGTTTGACGGAACATGTTAACATGTTTTAGAATATATTTAAATAAAACAACCTTTGGAACAAGGGAGATAGCTCGGGTGTCTTAAGACGAATTCGTTAGTTAGTAAGAGTAACGATTAACCGAGAAGCCCTGCTTTAAGTAAGCTCTTATGAGATACGAGGCGGAGGTAGTTCACTTAACTCATATTTGTAATAACAGTGAGAAGGAGTAGTAGTAATAGAAGCTGGTTTAGAGAGTTGACGGTCGGTGCAAGTCAATCCACGTTTCGTTATGAACTCGCCTTTGAGTTGCAGTTGTGAAACTAATAGTAGCAATTGCCGTTAATCCACGTTACGGATCTAAGCGAATGTATATTTTTTGTACATTAATTTAGGGTGGTACCGCGGGAATCTATAACCTCTCGTCCCTTTCTAGGGATGAGAGGTTTTTTGTATTTTGGGCGGTGAAAATAAATAGAATTTTAAGGAGGGTATCTCATGAGCTTTAATCATCAAGAAATTGAGAAGAAGTGGCAAGGGTACTGGGAAGAGAATAAAACATTCCGTACGCCAGATGAGACAGAAAAACCAAAATTTTATGCACTAGATATGTTCCCATATCCATCAGGTGCAGGCTTACACGTAGGACATCCAGAAGGTTATACAGCGACGGATATTTTATCTCGTATGAAGCGTATGCAAGGGTATAACGTTCTTCATCCAATGGGATGGGATGCATTCGGTCTTCCAGCAGAGCAATATGCACTTGATACTGGAAACAGCCCGGCTGAATTTACAGAGCATAATATTAATACGTTCCGTAACCAAATTAAATCATTAGGTTTCTCTTACGATTGGGACCGTGAAGTAAATACAACAGATCCAAACTACTACAAGTGGACACAATGGATCTTCCTAAAACTATTTGAAAAAGGCTTAGCTTACGTTGATGAAGTACCTGTAAACTGGTGCCCAGCACTTGGTACAGTACTTGCAAACGAAGAAATCATCGATGGTAAGAGTGAGCGCGGTGGACATCCAGTTGAACGTCGTCCGATGAGACAGTGGATGTTAAAAATTACAGCTTACGGAGATCGTCTATTAGAAGATCTAGATGAGCTTGATTGGCCAGAAAGCTTAAAAGATATGCAACGTAACTGGATCGGTCGTTCTGAAGGTGCAGAAGTACACTTCAACATCGATGGTACAGACGAGAAGTTTACAGTTTTCACAACGCGTCCTGATACATTATTCGGTGCAAGCTACTGTGTACTTGCTCCGGAACATGCGCTTGTTGCTGACATTACAACTGCTGATCAAAAAGAAGCTGTAGAAGCTTACATTAATTCTGTAAAAATGAAGAGTGATCTAGAGCGTACAGAACTTGCGAAAGAGAAAACTGGTGTATTCACTGGTGCTTACGCAGTTAACCCAGTAAATGGTGAGAAATTACCAATCTGGATCGCTGATTACGTTCTTGCAACTTACGGAACAGGTGCTGTAATGGCAGTTCCAGCTCACGATGAGCGTGACTATGAATTTGCATCAACGTTCAATCTTCCAATGAAGGAAGTTGTAAAAGGTGGAGATATTACGAAAGAAGCATACACAGGTGATGGTGCTCACGTAAACTCAGCATTCCTTGATGGTTTAAATAAAGAAGAAGCAATCGCAAAAATGATTGAATGGCTTGAAGTAACGAGCGCAGGAAATCAAAAAGTAACATACCGTCTACGTGACTGGTTATTCAGCCGTCAACGTTACTGGGGTGAGCCAATTCCAGTAATTCACTGGGAAGATGGCACAATGACAGCTGTGAAAGAAGAAGAATTACCATTAGTTCTTCCGAAAACAGAAAACATCCGTCCTTCAGGTACAGGTGAATCACCACTTGCTAACATTGACGAGTGGGTAAATGTTGTTGATCCTGAGACTGGTAAAAAAGGTCGTCGTGAAACAAATACAATGCCGCAATGGGCTGGTAGCTGCTGGTATTACCTACGTTACATCGATCCAAACAATAGCGAAGCACTTGTAGATCCTGAAAAAGTAAAACAATGGCTTCCAGTTGATATTTATATCGGTGGTGCAGAACACGCTGTACTTCACTTACTATATGCTCGTTTCTGGCACAAAGTATTATACGATATCGGTGTAGTTCCAACGAAAGAGCCGTTCCAACAATTATTCAACCAAGGTATGATTCTAGGTGAAAACAACGAGAAAATGAGTAAATCAAAAGGTAACGTTGTAAACCCTGATGATATCGTAGCAAGCCACGGTGCAGATACACTTCGTCTATACGAAATGTTCATGGGACCATTAGATGCTTCAATCGCTTGGTCTGAAAATGGTCTTGATGGAGCACGTCGTTTCCTAGACCGCGTATGGCGCCTATTCGTTCAAGATAACGGTGAATTAAGTGAGAAAATTACTGATGCACCAAATAAAGATCTTGAAAAAGCTTACCACCAAACAGTGAAGAAAGTAACAGAAGACTATGCAGAGCTTCGCTTCAACACAGCGATTTCTCAAATGATGGTATTCATCAACGATGCATACAAAGCTGAAACACTTCCGAAAGAATATGTAGAAGGTTTCGTAAAAATGATTGCACCAGTTGCACCTCACATCGGGGAAGAGCTATGGAGCAAACTTGGATACAATGAAACAATCACATATGCAAGCTGGCCAACATTCGATGAGTCTAAACTTGTAGAAGATGAAGTTGAAATCGTTGTTCAAGTTATGGGTAAAGTTCGCGCAAAACTAACAATGAGTAAAGACGCATCAAAAGACGAAATGGAAAAACTTGCACTTGAAGCAATTCAAGACCAAATCGAAGGAAAAACAGTTCGTAAAGTAATTGTAGTTCCTGGAAAACTTGTTAACGTTGTTGCAAACTAATTTATTCTAAATAAAAGCTCAGAGTATTTATGCTCTGAGCTTTTTTGTGTAGAAAATAATCTCAGGATCACCTTCATCTAAGTTTTCGATCATTCCACTGCGTATAAAACCATTTGCGTTAAATACTTTCTGCATACTTTCATTCGATTCATTCGTTGAAGAAAAGGAGCGGAATTCCAATACAGACAAACACCTATTTTTCTATATGAAATATGATAAAAAAGGTAGGCTAAATTGAGTAGAAGAGGTGAAAGGAATGAAAGGGATGGACAATAATGCACCACACGGTTTTTTTGGAGGTGGATCGGATAGTTATGAACAAATGATGTTAATGGGTGGAGCTGGTCAACAAGGATATGGCGGAATTCCGAGCTGGATGGGCGGAGCACCTGGAGGGTTTTCAACATCAGTGGCTGGCGTACAAACAGGAATGCCTACATCAATGGGGGGCTTTTCGACATCAGGGGCTGGAATGCCTACAGTAACAGGAGGCTTTCCAACATCAGTAGCTGGCGTACAGACAGGATTTCCAGTACCAGGAGTAGGTGTTGTAGCTGGAGGAATAGGTGGGTATCCGCAAGGTGTTCATGGACATCACCACCATCAAGGCCACCACGGTCATCATGGACACCATCATCATCATGGGCAACATGGTCATCATGGACACCATCATCATGGACACCATCATCATGGACACCATCATCATGGACACCATCATCATGGACACCATCATCATGGGCAACATGGTCATCATGGACACCATCATCACCAAGGCCAACATGGACATCATAGTCATCACCATCACCAAGGCGGTCATCATGGACATCAGCATCATCAAGGTCACCACCACCATCAAGGACATCACCACGGACACCATCATATACATCCACAGGCTGTTCTTTATCAAACTCATCAAGGTCACCAAGGTCACCAAGGTCATCAAGGCCACCACGGTCACCAAGGTCACCAAGGTCATCAAGGCCACCACGGTCACCACGGTTACCAAGGTTATCAAGGTCACCACCACCAACAATATCAACAATACCACCAACAACAATCTTCTCCTTGGGCCGGTGGAATTGGAGCAGGAGCAGCAGGGGTAGCAGCAGGAGCAGCTAGTATTGCCGGAGCAGCAGGGCATGCAGGACACGTGGGTCATTAATGAATGGTAGAAAAAAAGACATAATAAAAAACTGCTAGGAAATCCTAGCAGTTTTTTTCAGCTTCTTGACGCTGACGTTCAATTTCAGCACGAAGGTGTGGTTCTGGTGCTTGCCAGCCTTCAGGTTTTAGAATTTTCCCGTCGCCTTCGCGGAATCGAGGTTTTCCATCAGGGAATAGTTTTGCCATGTTTGCATTATTTACAATTTCGAATCCTTTATCAGGACGTACGCCCATTTCGGCAAACGTGCCGAATGCAAAGTAAATAAGGTCAATCAATGCATCATATTGATCTTCAACAGTCGTTGCTTCTAGAAATTCTTCTAGCTCTTCTTGCATAAAACTCGCACGGATTTTTGCACGTTCTTCTGTTAATTTTGTTGGAGTATTTGTTACAGGATGTCCGAATACTTCGTGCATTTTTGCAACAAGTTCGTATCCTTTATCTAAACCTTTTTCGTTTGTCATGTTGTTTCATCCTTTCTCGCTTTGTACCGAATTTCATTGTAACATAAGGTGATTATGAAATGAAAAGAACATCTTATAGAAAATAAGATGCTCGCCTGTTATTCTTCTTTCTTAATTAAAATAGATAAAATAAGGTCGATGCCAAACATACCAACGAGCAACATTGGTATAACGACAAGTAAATAACGTGTGAAGGAAACATTTTTTAAGTATGTATGAGCAAATAAAAAGACGCCGAGAAATAAAATACCATTTAAAATAGGCTTTACTAATTTTTTAGACATAAGCTCCCCCATAAATATCTTCTCTCTCTATCTAAAATAAAAACTCCTCTTTCCGTTGTATCATGCCGGGGAGAGGAGTTCAATCATTTCTCATTCAATCACACCAGAATTTGTAATGTTTACGGTGTATTTTATAGTAACTGGAACATCTTTGTACATCCGTCTCCACTCTTCTAACTTGAATGGACGATAATGTTGCTTATATTTAGCTCCTAGCCCGAGCGGATCGACGCCTAAAGATTTAAACTTCTTAATTAGTTTGTCACCTTGTGTATCCAATTGCTTTTGGATAGCTTTTTCAATGTTTTTTGTGTTCTTGTTATTTTCTAAGTTAATTTGCTTCGATAGTTCTTGAATACGTGCATCAAGACGAACGTTAATGAAAAAGGAAGGCTTCCCGTTTTTAATTTTTATATCGTAAGTTGGAACAGAACGAATATTATTAATCATTACGTACGCCGAATCCGTTTTAAATTCATGTGAATCTAATTTATGTTTCTCTAACAGCCCTTTAAATATGAACATATCTTTTTGCGCAATTTTACCGATATATTTGTCCTTTTTAAAAAGACCAATACCGGTAATTTTTATTTTATCCCCATGTTTCTTTAAAATTGGAATATAGTAGTCTTTTCCTTCTTGATAATAGCGAAATGCTCCTATATGCAGATTATCCGTTGGTAAAGGACCGGTCTCCATATTATGTTCTAGCAACTTTTTTATATAAATTGCAACGTTGTATGAAGTCGTATATTTTCCTTTTAAAAGTTCAGTACCATTCCCCTCTAATAAACCAACATATAAAGCGTTCCCTATATTCACATCTCGAAGTAATGTATCGAATGAAGTAGACATTCCTGTTTTGGCAAGTTTTATCGTATATAGAGCGACACGCATTTGTCCGCTAGCAAAAGGTTGAGAAGACTCTAAAGATGTGTCTGCTTTTACTTGTTTTACCGCATTTGCGCTGCCTTCGAAAACTTGAACTTTATTTCCTTTTTTCTGAATGGGACAAACGAATGTCACTTTTACTTTATTATTCTTTCCTACATCAAAAACTGTTCCTTGAATGAGCTGTACATCATCGATAATATTTTTTTGTAAACATCCAGTTAGACTGAAGAATGTTATACAAGAAATAAGTATTAATTTGCTTGTGCTTTTGATTTTTTCCATCTTCTTTTCACCCACACAATAATAAATAGAATTGGGATGTATACATAAATGAGCCAAAAACTAACTTTTGCTGCATTACTAATAAAATTGTTAATATCGTGCCTGTTTGTTAAAAGTTGTGAAACAATAAGTGTGATAAAGATAAAAGTAATTAAAATACCTCTTTGTTTTACACGAAATATTTCGTGAGTGCCTCTCATTGCCGCCCATAAAGGAAGGATAAAACTTGAAATAATAACGAGTGCATAAGCAGAAATTGCGATATATTCGAGTCTTTCTATAAATGGCAATTGGATGACTTGGGTCATAGAAAGTTGGGGCCATATCGTTTTTAACAATTGTTTTTCACTAAAAAATGCAAAGGCTAAAAGGGTGCTAATTAAATATAGAAGGTTTGAAAATAGTGCACCGTATTGAGCGAATTTATGAGATTGCATAGGTTTTTTTACAAACGGATAAACCATGAGGTAAACCTCAAAACCAGTCATACTGTAGATTGACAGTTGAGCGGATTTTAAAATGTCTGAAAAAGAATGTGTGAATATAGGTAGTAAATTATCCCAATGTGAATATTTCAAAACGAATAAGCTTAGAAATAAATATCCTAATGTACCACCAACAGAGATGACGCAAATACCGGTAATTACACGAAATCCAGAAGAGATAATATAATAGCTAACTAAGCATAAAAAGAGTGTTAACATAAAGGTGGAAGCGGTAGGAAACATCCATACTTGAATAATTTCAACATACGTTCGAATAACTGAAATACTGACGATTAAAAAATAGGCTGCAAAGATGATATTAAAGACATTCCCTATCCACTTTCCAAACGTTTGCCGATGTAAATCAATTAAATTCCCATTTGTTTCTTTTAATAAAAAATACATCATCCATATAAGGAGATGGATACAGAGTCCTGTGATTAGGACACCCATCCATCCATCGTATCCAGCGGCCTTTGCGGTGATTCGAGCGAATCCGAGAACGCCAGCACCGAACTGTGCACCGTGAATTAAGAAGAAAACGAAGATAGGAGATATTTGATATTTTTCTTGAACTTTACTCATCGAATGCACCTCATTTCTTAATCATCAAAGTCCGATCTATGTTTCGTTGAAATTCCTTTTGCTGATTTTTTTACATGTTGTGGCCTTGCTTGTACATCCCTTGTATCAATCATTGTTAAGGGAAAACGAATCCAAGAATCTTTAACAGATTGTTGTCTTGTTGGATAAAACAAAGCGTATGGCTTACGTAAGGAAGTAAGTCTAAATAGATGAGTAAATAAAAAGATAAATCCAAGAGAAATCCCGAAAAGTCCTCCTATTTCTGCAAATATGAGAAACGGGAAGCGTAGTAATCGAACTGCATTACCCATTTTATAAATAGGTGTAATAAAGGAAGCGAGTGCTGATAAGGCAACGATAATTAATAAAATATTACTCGTTAAACCAGCTTGTACAGATGCTTGCCCGATTACGATACCGCCTACAATCCCGAGTGTTTGCCCAACTTTCATCGGTAACCTCGCGCCAGCTTCTCTCAATAAGTCGATTGCGAGTTCTAAAAAAAGTGCTTCAATTAAAGGTGGGAATGGTACTTGTGCCCTTGATAAAATTAAAGTTTCAAGTAAATCACTCGGAATGAGTTCATAATGATAATTTAAAACTGCAACGTATAACGGTGTAGCACAAATTGAAAATAGAACGGCGATTAATCTTAAAACCCTTGAAAATGTAGCGTATAACCAAGAGACGTTGTAGTCTTCTGGTGAAATGAAAAAATCGAAATAGGATACAGGTGTTAGTAAAACACTTGGAGAACCATCAACGAAAATTGCAATTTTCCCATCAATTAGTGCTTTTGTAACTCTATCAGTGCGCTCTGTATTGATATAGAGAGGAAAAATCGATTTTTCACCCATTAATTCTTGTAAATAAGCACTATCATTAATTTGGTCATATTCAAGAGCGCGTAATGACTCTTCTAGAAAATCTACATTATCTTTTTCAGCGAGGTTGTCTAAATACATCATGACAACTTTTGTTTTGGAAAACTCACCGACAATCATCTCTTTTGTTTGTAAATCTAAAACAGGAAGACGTTTTCGAACTAAATTAATATTTGTATCAATAGCTTCTACAAAGCCTTCTTGTGGACCGATAACTGTTGATTCATTTAGTGGAGGACTCGGTGCCCGGTAAGTATCAATCGCAATATTTGCGAGCATACATTTTTGATCTTTTTGATTTACTTGAACAATCGCATGCCCTTTTAAAACCATATCCTCAATTTTTTGTAAATCGTTCGTAATTGTAATGCCGCTCATCGGAATATGTTCCTTCAGCTCTTCTAGTGATGCGTTAGGTCGTTCTAAAAGAGTGGGCATTAAATATTTTTGTAATTTCTCTCCATCAAGTGAAGGACGATAGTAAGAAATCCAATAAGGCATCGTTTCATCGTCAGATGTATGATAATTCACAAAATCACTAGACTTTTTCAGCTTCTCTATTAAATTTTGTAGAGAATGGATACGGTCTTTTTCTGGTTTCGAAAAATCATAAATACTATTACCTTTAGAATTTTGCTGCTTATCCTGATCCGAGTTGTCTTGTTTAGAGTGTTGTTGATCCTGATCGGAGTCGTCTTGCTTAGAATGTTTCTGTTGCCCTTGATTCGAGTCGTCTTGCTTAGAGTGTTGTTGTTGATTCTGATCGGAGTTGTCTTGTTTAGAGTGTTGCTGCTTATCTTGCTCCGAGTTGTCTTGCTTAGAGTGTTGTTGTTGATCCTGATCCGAATCATTTTGCTTAGAATGTTGCTGTTGCTCTGGATCCGATTCGTCTTGCTTAGAGTGTTGCTGCTTATCCTGATCTGAGTTGTCTTGCTTAGAGTGTTGTTGTTGATCCGGATCTGATTCGTTTTGCTTAGAGTGTTGTTGCTGATTCTGATCCGAATCTTTGTTTTCTTCTTTTTTTTGCTCACCATTACTAGCTTTATTATGTTTCGTACTTCTAGTCTGTTGTTTGCTATCATCCTCTTGATTGTTAAGTTTTTGCTCCAAATTATCTGTTTCGTTTTTCTCTGTTGTATTTGATTTTTTTTTCTTACGTAGCCAATTCCAAATCATATGTATGCCCTCTTTGATTGTGTAATATAGTGCTATTTTGTGGCTAATTTTGTATATTATTCATTTATTTATGAAAAGAAGGAGGAGATTGGTTTGCATAGAAAAAATCCTTTAGTAAGCAGTACATACTATGACGAGAAGAGGGCGAGTCTGTGCAAATTGTAAAAAAAAAGAAGTTTATTTTAAAGGAGTTTACATTCGAAAATGGTAGGGAAATTCCTGTTCAAATGGGGTATGAGACGTATGGTACTTTAAATAGAGAAAGGTCAAATGCGATTTTGGTTTGTCATTATTTTAGTGCAACTAGTCACGCGGCAGGAAAATATACAGCGCATGATGAGGAGTCTGGCTGGTGGGATGGTTTAATTGGACCGGGCAAAGCAATTGATACAAATAAATACTTTGTTATATGCACTGATAATCTTTGTAATGTGCAGGTGAAGAACCCTTATGTAATTACAACGGGCCCGAAATCGATTAATCCGAAAACTGGAGATGAATATGCGATGGACTTTCCGGTTTTTACATTTCTTGATGTAGCTCGTATGCAATATGAGTTAATAAAAGATATGGGAATCGCAAGGTTACATGCTGTAATGGGACCATCAGCTGGCGGGATGATTGCGCAGCAATGGGCTGTTCATTATCCTCATATGGTAGAGCGGATGATTGGTGTTATTACGAACCCGCAAAATCCAATTATTACGTCGGTAAATGTAGCGAAAAATGCAATTGAGGCTATCCGGCTGGATCCGAGTTGGAAGGGCGGGAAATATGGAGAAGAGCAGCCAATGAAGGGGCTTCAGTTGGCAAATAGAATGATGTTTATGAACGCGTTTGATGAGCATTTTTATGAAACAACCTTCCCTCGTAATAGTATAGAAGTAGAACCGTATGAAAAGGTTTCTTCATTAACATCATTTGAGAAAGAGATAAACAAATTGACATATAGAAGTATAGAGTTAGTAGATGCAAATTCGTGGATGTACACTGCGAAAGCAGTTTTATTACATGATATTGCGCACGGATTTTCGTCTTTAGAAGAGGCGCTGTCTAATGTAGAAGCAAATGTACTTATGATTCCGTGTAAACAAGATTTGCTTCAGCCGTCACGTTATAATTATAAAATGGTAGACATATTGCAAAAACAAGGGAAGTATGCGGAAGTATATGAGATAGAAAGTATAAATGGGCATATGGCGGGAGCATTTGATATTCATTTATTTGAAAAGAAAGTGTATGAATTTTTAAATCGGAAAGTGTCTAGTTTTGTATAGAAAATAAATGATGTGAAAAAGGTGCAATGTACGTAGTAGGCACCTTTTTTTACATGATTTGTAGGCGGAAAATATATGTGGCAATTGCTATACCGAAGAATGCGATACTAAGCAATAGAAATAAGAATGACATTTCTTGTGGTGATTTTATCTTTTTATTATTTTTCATACTAAGTGCAATAATTGCAGCAAGTAAGAACACAATGCTCATAATGAAAAGAAAAAGTGTCATTTTAATCGACTCCTTTCATAAAACAAGTATATTGAGGATACAATGTGCTAGTTATGTTTGTAAAGAATAAGTTTTGCGAGAAAATTGAGAAATAAATTTTCCATTCTTTGCGTTCTTTCTTTCGCGTGCTAAAATTGATGAGAAATGATTGTTTAAAGAAGAGATTAAAGGTTTTATTGTATATAAGGAGGAACGAAATATGACAGAAGTGAAAACAATTACTACAGAAGAAGTGCAAGAGCGTTTAGAAAACGGAGAAACGTTATTTTTAGTAGACGTAAGAGAAGATGAAGAAGTAGCAACAGGGAAAATTCCAGAAGCTGTACATATTAAAATGGGCGATATCCCAAATAAAGTAGATTTCTTTAATAAAGAGAATGAATATATCTTTATTTGCCGTTCGGGAATGCGCAGTGAAAATGTATGCCATTATTTAAATGAGCAAGGCTTTAAAACAGTGAATATGGTTGGCGGTATGCTTCAATATGAAGGAGAAACGAAATAAGTAGCTTAAAAAACTTGAAACGAGTCTGTTTCAAGTTTTTTTCTTTTGCATACAGTGTACAAAAGGGGGATAGGTAAATGGGGATTAACTTGCGGAAAGTAAAAATTATGAATAATACAGGGGCTGTTAATGTCGGCGATTGTTACGACCTCTCACCTTTAGCTGTAGCGAAAGTATATGCAGGTGCTGGAGGATCGAGTGCGGCTATTTTTTTAAATGGGAAAAGACAGCCAGAAGCGGTAATTAGAACATCGGTGTTTCTTCCGCCATTAGCAACGAGCACACGTACATTAGGTTCATAGAGGAAAGGTAGAGTGTGATTATGCCTGCTAATATAAAAGAGTTTGTTATTGTGAATAACAATGGGAATATATTTACCGGCGATAATTTGAGTGATACTTCATTTACTGCTTCGAAATCGTATAGTGGTTCAATGGGGTGTACTTGGATTGACGTTGTTACAGTAATAGGGACGGAGACAAAGCTTTGTTTACAGCCAGGTGATTCGGTGACGACAACATATACAAGAGGCGCTCCTGCTGGTACTGTAACGGGAACAAATATGGGGCAAAATGCAAATGCATCGGGTATAGCACAAGCGGTCCCTAATACAGATAATATGGATTCAATTGCTGGACTCCCTTAAGGAATTAAGGGAGTTTTTATTTGGAAAAAGAGCTTATGTTACATAAAAACAAGAGTAATTGTTTTAAAAGTAGTATTGGTGACGTTTTTAGAAAATACAATTCAAGTAGAAGGTGAATTTTTATATGAAATATATTTTATAGTTGTACTTTACCTTTAAAGGTGGTGAAAGTAGTGGAAGGAAATGGTGATAAACCTAAAGTGCAAAGTTCGTTAAATTCCAATTTTAAGCTATCGTCAGATTTAGTTGGCCCTACTTTCCCTCCAGTTCCAACTGGAATGACAGGGATAACGGGAAGTACGGGAGCGACGGGAACCACGGGACCAACAGGAAGTACCGGAGCAACCGGAAATACCGGCCCAACTGGAGATACGGGAGAAACAGGTCCAACGGGAAGTACGGGAGCAACTGGGGGAACAGGTCCAACAGGAAACACCGGAGATACGGGAGTAACAGGAAATACGGGACCAACAGGAAGCACCGGAGCAACGGGAGACACTGGACCAACCGGAAATACAGGGGTAACAGGAAACACAGGTCCAACGGGAAGTACGGGAGCAACTGGGGGAACAGGTCCAACAGGAAATACTGGAGATACGGGAGTAACAGGAAATACGGGACCAACAGGAAGCACCGGAGCAACAGGAGCCACCGGAGTAACAGGAAACACGGGAGCGACAGGAGATACCGGTCCAACGGGAAGCACCGGATTAACCGGAAGTACCGGCCCGACCGGAAATACAGGATCAACCGGAAGTACGGGAACAACGGGAAGCACGGGTCCAACCGGAAATACCGGAGCAACGGGAAACACCGGCCCAACAGGAAACACAGGAGCGATAGGAGATACCGGTCCAACGGGAAGCACCGGAGCAACCGGAAATACCGGTGCAACAGGAGGTACCGGCTCGACCGGAAATACTGGAGCAATGGGAAGTATCGGCCCAACAGGAAGTACGGGAGTAACGGGAGATACCGGAGCAACGGGAAGCACCGGATCAACCGGAAATACCGGTGCAACAGGAGGTACCGGCCCAACAGGAAGTACGGGAGTAACGGGAGACACTGGACCAACGGGAAATACCGGAGCAACAGGAAACACTGGAGCAACAGGAAACACCGGAGCAACCGGAAGTACCGGAGTAACAGGAAACACGGGGGCAACAGGAACCACGGGTCCAACGGGAAGTATAGGAGCAACGGGAAATACAGGAGTAACCGGCCCGACCGGAAACACGGGAGCAACAGGAGCCACCGGAGTAACAGGAAGCACGGGAGCAACAGGAAACACCGGCCTAACAGGAAACACGGGAGCGACAGGAGATACCGGTCCAACGGGAAGCACCGGATTAACCGGAAGTACCGGCCCGACCGGAAATAC
>NZ_JBSSFA010000011.1:0-156051 GCF_054062215.1 Bacillus sp. TE9106W | reverse complement strand
AGAAAAACTTCACGGCCTTTCCCCGATAGAATATCGGGAAAAGGCCGTGGCATAATACTCTTTTTATGACTGTCTACTTGACAGGGAGATGACCAGCTTTACTCTTTTTTTCTATTCGATAATATACTCGGTAGTTGTACATTAACTGCCAACTTATGAATAAATCCAAACACTAATCCAATCCCAATAAATATGTATAAGATTGTAAATATCTTTCCAAAATCAGTTTGCGGACTAAAATTCGCATCACCGACAGTCGTCAACGTGACCACACTAAAATATAAAGCGTCAAGAGGACGTAATCCTTCAACTGTACTATAAAAAAT
Organism: Bacillus sp. TE9106W; assembly: GCF_054062215.1. Lineage (NCBI taxonomy): Bacteria > Bacillati > Bacillota > Bacilli > Caryophanales > Bacillaceae > Bacillus > Bacillus sp. TE9106W. The sequence continues at coordinate 155,725 of NZ_JBSSFA010000011.1, read as the reverse complement.
CGTACCGGATGTTAATGTTAAAAATGTTAATACGCATAATACTTGAAATTCTTTATCTTTCCACGCTCGTAAACAAGCTTTTAGCATCCGTTTCAATGTCAACATAAATGAAAGCATTAGACTTCCCCTTCCAAACAAAATACCTGTAGTTACAGGAAAGTCTATCACCTTTCTGTATAGAAAAAAAGTAGCCCTTTTCTATTTCTAGAAAAGGGCTACTTTTTACTATTCTATATTATTTAGGTGAAACAAGAATTTTCACTTGTGTTTTATCTTTTACAAGTGCTTCAAATCCTTCTTCAACAACTTGATCCACTGTGATTTTTTTCGTAATTAATTTCTCTGCCTGAATTTGGCCAGAACTAATTAATTTAATAACAGCTGGGAAGATATGACGGTATCCTAAAATACCAACCACTTCTTTTTCTTTTAGTACAAGATTATTTGGAGTAATTGTTGCGTCTTTTTCCCATACACTAACAATTACAGTTTGTCCTTCAAAGCTTGTGCTTTCAATTGCTTGACGAAGTACTACTTCAACACCAGTTACTTCAAAGCTTACATTTACACCTAAACCATTTGTTAAGTTGCGAATTTCAGCTAATACATCTTGAGTCGCTGGATTCAATACGTAATCCGCACCTGCTAATTTTGCTAACTCTTGACGTTCTTTAGAAAGTTCAACTGCAATAACAGGAGTTGCTCCTGCTGCTTTAGCTGCTTGGATAACAAGAAGTCCAATTGGACCACAACCAAATACTGCTACAGCTTCCCCTTCTTTTAATTTACTTTGACGTACTGCATGAACCGCTACTGCTGCTGGTTCTACAAGAGCACCTTGTTCATACGTCATTTCATCTGGAATATGGTGAACCATATCTTCTGGTACTACTGTATATTCAGAGAAACCGCCGCCTTCTCCGCCAAGACCGTGGAAAACAAGTTGTTCACAAACATTGTAATGTCCATGTTTACAAGCTTCACATTTACCACAAGAATAAATTGGTTCTACAACGACGCGGTCTCCCACTTTATGAGATGTAACGCCTTCACCGATTTCAACTACCTCACCGCTAAACTCATGACCTAAAATAACCGGTGCTTTTACATGTGTTAATGGATGCTCTTCTGTCGGAATAAAAATAGGTCCTGCTAAATATTCATGCAAGTCTGTTCCGCAGATACCACACCATTTAACTTTAATCTTAACTGCTCCTGGTTTTACAGTTGGTTCTGGTACTTCTTCTACTCTTACATCACGTTGATTATGCCAAAGTAATGCTTTCATTTTATACATCCCTCTCTATGTATATACTTAACCTGGTGAAGTTTACAAATCTATTATAATACTTCTATCCATATATTTCAAAAAAACAATCTCATTCCCACTAAATTTTAACAAATAACGTTCAATATTTTGTCACTTTGTACTTTTTTCCACATCTGTTAATTCAATTTCATTGCGGTTGAAATTCGCATTATGCCATAATAGCATAGGAGAGGTGAATATCGCTTGAAATATTTTATTTACTTTATTGTTATCGTAGCGTTTCTAGATACATTTTCACAATTACCTATTATGAGTACGTTCGCTCAAAGTCTTGGAGGATCCCCTCTTATTATTGGGCTAGTTGTCGGCATGTACTCATTCGCTAATATGATCGGTAATATTATTGCTGGCGCTGCTGTTGATAAATTTGGTGCAAAAAAAATACTTTATATAAGCATGGGACTTACGAGTTTCATAGTCTTGTTATACACTGTTGTTCAAAGTGGTGAACAACTATTAGTTGTGCGCTTTATGCATGGCTTTAGTGACGGATTTTTAATTCCTGCTGCCTTTACATTTTTATCAAAACAAACAAATGCAGCAAGACAAGGTAAGGCAATGGCCCTATCTGGTGCTGCTGTTGGAACAGCGGCAATTGTAGGACCTGCTTTTAGCGGTATTATGAAAGCAACTGCTGGTATAGAGTGGGTGTTCATTACCATTTCTATTTTAATGGTTCTTGGTACAATCGTATCTCTATTCTTCTTACCAAATAACGTATCAAGAAAAGATACTTCAAGAACACAAATGATGAACAAAGAAGATATGTTTGAACTATTGAAATCAGAACCGTTATTACAGGCGTATATTGGTGCTTTCACACTCATGTTTTCACAAGGAATTGTCACTTATATGTTACCAGTGAAAGTTGAGGCATTGGCACTTAAAGCATCTACAACAGGCATGATGTTAAGTGTATTCGGCATTACCGCTATCCTCTTCTTCTTACTACCGACAAATCGTATTTACGATCGATTTAATCGTTCAAAACTAATGTTAATTGGTATTGCAGTAATGGCATTAGCATTATCTTTACTTGGATTATTCGCAACAAAAGGCATGCTCTTTATCGTTATGATGATTTATGGCATTGGATTCGCTATCCTTTTCCCATCGATAAATGCATTACTTGTTGAAAATACGACAGATGATAAACGCGGAAAAGCATTCGGATTGTTTTATGCTTTCTTCTCATTAGGAGTTGTTGCTGGATCCTTTACAGTTGGAGCAATCGGGGCATCCCCTAGCGTCAGCTTCGTTATTGGAACTGCATTCTTATTAACATTTGCCGGTATGATTTATGTAAGAAGCAAAGTAAAAAAGACAATGATGGGTTAATGCCATCATTGTCTTTTTTTCGCCTAATATATATTACTTTTGCATATAACCAAGTAATACTGTAAACAAACTTATGTATAAAAGCAATACTACCTTCTTTCTTTAAAAAAGAAAGTTTACAAATACCGACGATACTTCGACAATTTCCTCGGAAATATTTCCTTTCCCTACATAATTTGATACACTACATATGAACAGACACTTATATTACATAAGCTAAAATAATAACTTACTGTACAAATTTAAAAAGAACACTCTTCATATGAAGAATGTTCTTTTCTATTATTAACGTTTAATCCAAACAGCGCCTGCTGATTTATCATCTGCCTGTCCAACAACTTGGAATTTAAGTCCGAGGTTTGGAACTTTTCTTCCTGCGTCTGCAATTTGGTTGTTACTATATACTTTTGAATCATCAAAAGTTGTAACGCCTTGTAATCCAGAATAGTTAAACTGTCCACGTGTTAATGAATTTACACTCCATGCTGGTGTTTGATCAAATGAAAATGCAGCGTCTGCAATTTGCATACCTGTGTTACCATAAGCTGGTTTTCCGTTTAAATTGCCAACAAATGCTTCTGGATGAGAGTCTACAACCCCAAGGAATCCTTCACCTGGATGCACCCCAACCCAGTTATCTTTAAAGCTATCATCTGCATACCAAACGACAAGACCTGTATTATACACTGGACCTTTTCCTGCTTTTAATCCATTATCTGATCCTGCATAGTTTCTCCACTCTAAGTAGTAATAATGAGCTTTTTTCTCTGTCCCATCAGAAACAACAAAACCATTTAAATTCATTTTAGACTGTCCTTCTACATCATCAGAAAATACTACTTGTCCATCAACAGTTACATTTACATGATCCATCGCGAAACCTTTATATGTTACAGCTGGATCTGTAATATAATCGAATTGTAGTTTCACTTTTTTTCCTTTAAATTGACTTAAATCATATGATTTATCAATCCATTTTCCATCTGTTGTATCTTTATCTCCTTGGACTACTTTTTCTCCAAGTCTATCAATTAATGTTTTCGTTCCATCTTCTGTTACTGCATGAACTTCAACAAAATCGCACTCTGCTTCTAACTCATAATTTGCTTTATAATCAAACTTTGCATTTGTTTCTTTTGTTAAATCAAAGAGCGGTGTTTCTAATGTTGTATGCATATCATCGCCTCTTGTACTATAATATGCATGCTTTCCAAACTCCGGTTTAATCGTTTCAACACTTTTGCCTGGTAAGTTAACACGTACAACACCTGGACGATTTGATTTCGTAACACTTTGATCAATATATGTAGGAACTCCTACACCACGCTTAATTTTATCGTAATCTACTTCTAAAATTTTTGCCCAGTTGCCTCCCATATTCTTTTGTAAGAAATCTTTATTTTGTGGTGAAAAACTAGTTGGCTCTGTTCCTGCAATTTTCCCTGTCCAACTACCTCCACTCATTAATGACCAAGCTTCGACAGGTGAACCAGTTCCAGTATATTTCGTATCATATTCATCTGGTAAGCCAAGATCATGTCCAAATTCATGCGCAAATACACCTACTGCTCCATCTTCTGGTTCAATTGTGTAATCATGTGCTGCTACTTTGCCACTAAAGTAATCTACCTTTGATTTTGTCCCTTCAATTGCTACTGGATCTATTGCTAATTTTGAACGATGTGACCAAATGGCATCATCACCTAATTTACCTCCACCAGCTTCTTGACCAACACCAGCATGGATTACCATTAAATGATCAATTACACCGTCAGGTTCATTTTGATTTCCATCACTATTTGTATCATATCTATCAAACTGATCAAATTGAGATAAATCTAAACCTTTCTCAGCAGCTGCATGTAAAGCTTCTTTCACTAAATCACGTGCGCCTTTTGGACCTTTATTATCGTGACCACTACTACCATCCGCTCCATAATCAGATGCTTTTCCTGGAACGGTTAACCATTCAGTTACATATCCGTCTGTCGTATAACTACCGCCAGACTGCTCTTCATAGTATTGTTTAAATGTTTTTACTTTCGAACCATCAAATAATGTGTACGGCTCATTACCAAATAACATCTTTTGATAATGCTCTCTACTAAAGTCATTCGAATACATATAACCTGGTGTTTGATCAATATTATTATGTTTATAATCACTAAATTCAACGAGTAACACTAATACTTTATCCGTTCGAACAGACCCCTTATATGGCGCTTGCTTTGCTTTAGATGTTGGAACTTGTCCATTCAATTGTTTTTTATTTGGTTCAGGCTTTTGCTCAGGGCTAACATTTTTTTCAGGTTTCTTTACTTTCTCCTTTTCTTCCATTTTTTTCTCTTTTACTTTTTTCACGAAATCAGATGCCTCTTTAGCAGTATCAGCTGGAAGAATTTCTTTATTTGCCTGATCTCCTTGTTTCTTTTCAATATATTTCTCTACAGCCTTTTTCGTCTCTTCTTTAGAAGATGCTGGATTAATTGTTCCTCTTTCTTTCAGCGCTTCCGCTAGACGATCTTCTTGAATTAAATTGTAATCAATTGGTGTTGTAGACACATTTTCTTTCTCTTTTGCTGGCGTTTCTGCGTACGCTAATGGAGCACTCATTACAGATGTACATCCGATAATTGCCGCAATTGCTAATGACGATAACACTTTAAGTGGCGCTTTTCTTCTCATTCTATTTCTCTCCTTTTATAAAACTTAAAATTCAGATAAATAAGTGCATTTAAATCAAAAGCTCTACTTTCTGCCCTCCCTATATAAAAAGGCATAATTCTATAAACATTAAGCTTTCTGTTATAGAATCATGCCCTCCAGTTTTCTGGTCAGACTCTCTATCTGTCTATATCAAAATATGCAAAATAAAGAGTGATTTGTATATATTAAATAGTTTATATAACAAATTTAAAAGACAATATGCAAAATTGCATGAAAATTCTTTTAAATACAAAAAAGAATCCTAGTCACTTAAACTAGGATTCTTGATTTTCTATTATTTCTCTTGTGTTTTTTCCCAATCAGCTAAGAATTTCTCAATTCCTTGATCTGTTAGTGGATGCTTCACTAATGAAGCAATTACGTTTGCTGGGATTGTTGCAATATGTGCACCATTTAATGCTGCGTCAGTTACGTGAACACTGTGACGTACAGATGCTGCGATAATTTCTGTTTCGATGCCATGAATTGCAAAGATTTCTGCGATTTGGCGAATTAAGTCCATACCGTTATGACCGATATCATCTAAGCGACCTAAGAATGGTGAAACGTATGTTGCACCAGCACGAGCTGCAAGTAATGCTTGAACTGCTGAGAACACTAATGTAACGTTTGTACGAATTCCTAAGTCAGAGAACGCTTTTACTGCTTTTAAACCTTCTGTTGTCATCGGAACCTTTACAACAACGTTTGGAGCAATTTTCGCTAACTCTTTTCCTTCTTCGATCATTTTATCTGCTTCTAAGCTAATTACTTCTGCACTTACAGGTCCTTCTACAACGTTGCAAATTTCACGAATGCGCTCGTGGAAATCTACACCTTCTTTTGCTACAAGTGATGGATTTGTCGTTACTCCAGCTAATACGCCTAATGCATTTGCCTCTTTAATTTCGTTAATATTTGCTGTATCAATAAAGAATTTCATTTGTTATTCTTCCTTCCTAATTTTCAATTTATATTTATTTATTTTTCTTAATAAGCTCTAATTCAATCGGAATAGATTTGTCCACTTTTTTACCTTGCGTGATCTCTTTTGCTGTTTGCATCGCCTTCTCCCCGATTAATTCCGGTTTTTGAGCAACTGTTGCAGCCATACGCCCATCGTTAACCGCTTTCACAGCATCTTCAGTTGCATCAAATCCAACAACGACTACATCTGTTTTTCCAGCAGACTTCAATGCTTCAAGTGCACCTAATGCCATCTCGTCGTTATGCGCAAATACCGCTTTAATATCACCATTTGCTTGCAAAATATTTTCCATAACAGATAATCCTTTCGCTCTATCAAAATCAGCTGCTTGTTTAGAAACTACTTTTAAAGACTTATCGGCTACGTTATGGAATCCTTTCCCGCGTTCACGAGCTGCAGAAGAACCAGGGATTCCTTCTAATTCAGCAACGTTTGCTCCTTCGCCGACTAATTCACGAATGTAATCACTAGCCATTTGACCACCTTCAATATTATTAGAGGCAATGTGAGAAACAACTTTACCTGAATTCGCAACGCGGTCTACTGTAATAACAGGGACATTCGCTGCATTTGCCGCACTTACTGCTGAAGCAACAGCATCTGAATCGGTTGGATTAATAACAACTACATCGACACCTTTTTGAATTAAATCTTCAACATCATTTGTTTGCTTTGCTGCATCATTTTGTGCATCAACAGCAATCAATTCAATGCCGCTTTCTTTCGCTTTCTTTTCTGCCCCTTTTTTCAAAGTTACAAAAAATGGATTGTTTAAAGTTGAAACAGAGAATCCAACTTTAATAGTTTTATTTCGACCTTTATCGCTAGAATCCTTTGCCCATTCTGGTGGTTCCATTGAACAACCAGCAGTAATGACCATCATACATGCAACAAGTATAAGTAACCATTTCTTCATAAACTGTCCCTCCATTACGCTTCTTTTCGACGATCAATTAGTACAGCTAGTAAGATTACAAGTCCTTTTACAACTTGTTGGAAGAAAGAAGATACACCTAATAAATTTAAACCGTTATTTAGTACACCGATAATAAGTACACCGATGAATGTACCAACAATCCATCCTCTTCCCCCAGAAAGACTTGTTCCACCTAATACAACTGCTGCAATTGCATCTAATTCGTAAGAAGTACCTGCAGTCGGCTGTGCAGAATCTAGTCGTGATGTTAAGACAATACCTGCAAGCGCTGCCAAAATGCCGGAAAGACCGTAAATCATTACTTTAATTCTCGTAACATTAATACCTGATAATGCTGCTGCTGCTTCATTTCCACCAATTGCAAATGTACGGCGACCAAATGTCGTTTTCTTCAAAATGAAGTACAGTACTGCGAAAGCGATCATCATTGTAACAGCTGGTACTGGAATACCGAGAAAATAACCGCGGCCAAACATTTGGAACATTAAATGATCACCAAGACCAGTGATCGGACGTCCGTCCATATAAACAAGCGTCAACCCGCGAAAAATAGTCATTGTTGCTAAAGTCGCAATAAATGGAGCTACTTTTCCCTTCGCTATGATGATACCGTTTACAATTCCCATTACAAGACCAGCTAATAATCCAACTGCCATCGCAAGGAACGGGTCCATGCCACTTGCCATCATTCCAGCAACAAGTGCACTTGATAATGCTAAAATAGAACCTACCGATAAGTCAATACCCCCTGTTAAAATTACAAAGGTCATTCCGAATGCAATAAGCGCATTAATCGATACTTGACGCAGTATATTAAATAAATTTGGAATTTCAATAAACGCTGGATTTAAAGCCGTAATTACTACAATAATTAGCGCTAGTCCAATTAAAGACCCAAGTTGTTGTAATACATTCCCCTTCTTAGCCATCCTTACTCTCCCCCTGTAGCTAGTGCCATAATAGACTCTTGCGATGCCTCATCTTTCTCTAAAATGCCGCCGACTTTTCCTTCATGAATAACAAGAACGCGATCACTCATCCCTAAAACTTCTGGAAGCTCAGATGATACCATAATAACGGCATCTCCTGCTTCGGTAAGCTTATTCATAATAGAGTAAATTTCTTTTTTCGCTCCAACATCAACACCCCTTGTTGGCTCATCTAAAATGAGTAACTGCGGGTGGATACCTAACCATTTTGCAATAACAACCTTTTGCTGATTTCCACCAGAAAGAGATTTCACAGCTTGCTCTCCACTAGATGCTTTCACATTAAGAAGTTTCATCATGTCCGCTGTAAACTGTTGTTCTAGTTCGTTACTTAAGACGCTTCCCTTTGAAAGACTTTCTAAATTCGGTAAAGCTAAATTTTCTCGAATTGAGAAATCTAGCACTAACCCTTCAGATTTTCTATCCTCTGTAATGAAAGCTATTCTTTGTCTAATCGCATCTATCGGACTATCAATCTTTACTTCTTGTCCATTTATAAAAATTTGGCCAGAATCTAAAGGTTCGTATCCAAATATCGCTTTCATAATATCTGTACGGCCAGCTCCCATCAAACCAGCAACACCAAGGATTTCACCTTTTCTCACCTGAAACGATACATTTTCAAACTTCCCTTTTTTCGTTCCATTACGCATCTCAAAAATCACATCGCCAATTTGACTATTTCGTTCTGGGTAACGTTCACCAATGCTGCGTCCCACCATCATACTCACTACTTCATCAAACGATGTTTCCGGAATGGATCTCTTTCCGACGTATTCCCCATCACGTAAAATCGTAATGGTATCACATATTGAAAAAATTTCTTCCATTCGATGTGAGATATAAACGAACGAAACGCCTTCTTTACGTAATTTATTAATGACAGTAAACAACGTTTCAATTTCACGATCTGTTAATGCAGCTGTAGGCTCATCCATAATAATAACGCTTGCATTTGTCATTAGTGCTTTCGCAATTTCGATAATTTGCTGTTGTCCAACCGATAACTCTCCTGCCAACATAGCGCCTTTTACATGTAATCCTAACTCTGCTAGTTGCTGCTGCGCAATCGCGTTCATTTGACGCGTACGTAAAATACCTGTCTTCCCATACATTAACTCTTTACCGAGAAACATATTTTCAGCTACTGTTAAATTCGGTAATATGTTCAATTCTTGATGTATAAATGCAATACCGTACTCTTCAGCTTCTTTCGCATTTTTAAAAGTTCGTTCTTGTCCATCAATCGTGATCGTTCCACCATCTCTTTTGTATACACCTGTTAAAATCTTCATGAGCGTTGATTTACCCGCTCCATTTTCCCCCATCAATGCATGGACTTCTCCTGTTTCAATCATAAATTGTGCATTCTTCAAAACAGGATTGCCATTGAACGCCTTTGAAATATTTTTCATTTCAATACGCATTCCCATCACTTCCCTTTATTAAAAAATCACGCCTGCATGTAAAATTACATTGGCATAAGGCGTAGCCTCACCTGTACGAATAATAGCTTTCGCTTTCTTTGTATGCTCTTTAAATTGTTCATGACATACATATTCAAACGCTGGTTCTATTAATTTTAGCTCGATTTCTTTATTTACTTCCGCATTGTTGTTAATGACTTCTTCTGCTAACGTCACTTTTTCAATTGCCATATCATCCGCTACCACTTGCAATACATCTAAAAAGCTAGGTTTTCCTATTTCAACAGCTAGATCAATTCTCTTTACTCCGGCAGGAATTGGTAAACCGCAATCAGCGATTACAATCGTATCCGTATGCCCAAGTGAAGCAAGCACTGCTGCAATCTCACTGTTTAATACGCCGTGCTTTTTCACCCGACAATCACCTGCACTTCACGTACTCTATCTCTCGTTGGCATACCGCCTTGCGCCCCAAGCTTCGTTACAGAAAGACCACCAGCAATATTCGCAAAACGAATTGCTTTTTGAAGTGTTTCTCCTTCAGAAAGCGCAACTGCTAATGCACCATTAAATGTATCACCAGCTCCAGTCGTATCTACTACATCAACAGCAATGCTAGGAACATGTACAATCTCCGTACCATTATGGAAACGTACACCGTTAGAACCTTCTGTTATCAATAGTTTATTCGGATATTTAGCCAGTAAATCTTCAATTGGCGATGTGAAATCATCTAATACGATGCGGCACTCATGTTCATTTGGTGTAATATAAGTTGCCTTTTCTAAAATATCTTCTGATAACACTTGTGCCGGTGCTGGATTTAACATAACCGGGATTTTGTGTTCCTCACAAATAGCCAATACATATTTTACTGTTTCAAGCGGAATCTCTAGTTGAAGCACAACCATATCAGCTTTTATAAGAAGATCTTTTGAACGATTTACAACCGACTCATTTACAAGAGCATTCGCCCCTTGCACGACAACAATACTGTTATCTTCTTCTGCTAAAACGATATGAGCAATTCCTGTCGCCGCATCTGTAACCGGTACCACATAGTCGATAAAAACGCGTTCGTTCTCTAAATTTTTCTTCACTACAGTTCCATAATTATCGTCTCCTACCGCTCCAACCATCGCTACATTTGCGCCTAATCTAGCTGCAGCAACCGCCTGGTTAGCTCCTTTCCCTCCTGGAATTGTATGAAATGCTTCACCAATTACTGTTTCCCCTGCTTTCGGACGTTTTTTTGAAACGGCCACTAAGTCCATTGAAATACTACCTACTACTGCAATATTTGGCATCTATTTCATCTCCTTACTTCGTTGTATTTCGTTCTATAATTTCAATCGGTAAACGATAGTGTTTCTCTTCTAATACGTTTCCTTCCATCTGCTCTAACAGCAGTTCTGTTGCAACTTTCCCCATTTCATAAATTGGCTGTGCAACAGTTGTAATAGATGGATACATCATCTCTGTTAAAGAAATTCCATCGAATCCGATAATTTGTAAATCATCCGGAATAGAAATCCCCTTTTGAAGCGCAGCCTTTACGATACCTATTGCAATTAAATCATTCCCAGCAACAATTCCATCAATATGCGGGTATTCTTCTAATAGTTCCACCGCTACACGCTCACTATTAGCTGGATCAAATGTACTCTCTGCAATCATATAAGAAAGATTATTTTGCGTAATAACGTCTACAAAGCCTTCAAAACGTTCATTAGCTGTACTTACGTCACGCGGTCCACGAATATGCGCAATATGTTTACAGCCTTTATCTATTAATAACTTTGTCGCTGCCTGACTTCCCGCATAGTTATCTGCATACACAGCAGGTATACGCTCATTAAACATACGGTCAATTGCAACGACTGGTACTGACAAGTTCATGTAATTCACACTATTTTGTGGATTTGTCGCTACAATAAATCCATCTACATTATTTTGCCTAAGTACATCAATATATTGCTTTTCTTTCTCTAAACTTTCATCAGAGTTACAAAGTACAACTGTATACCCTTGCTTATGAGCTACATCTTCTACGGCACGTGCAACTTCTGGAAAGAATGGATTCACGATATTTGGAACAACTAAGCCAATTAAACGAGATTTTTTATTATACAGTGAACGCGCTACTGTACTAGGCTTATAGTCTAGCATCTCAATCGCTCGTTCTACTTTCTTTAACGTATCCTCATGAACATATCCATTTTTATTTAACACTCTGGAAACGGTCGCAACAGATACTCCCGCTAATTTTGCAACGTCTTTAATCGTACTCATTCTCTTCTCTCTCCATTTCATGTAACCGTTTACAGAAAATAATATAACGTATTTCTAGAAATACGTCAATCATTTCTCAAGAAAAAGCTTTTAAGGTTATACTTAAAAAAAGCATCGCCATAAGGCGATGCTTTTTCATTACGAATAGGATACAGTTTGTTCTTTTTCCTCTGCAGCTGGCTCTTCAGCATCCTTTTTACGATCTGACAGTTTAATCTTCTGTAAGAAAATCGTAAAGATAGCACCCACTACAATGAATACTAATCCTGTTAAGAATACAGTATGAAGAGAGTCTACTAAAGAGTTTTTCAAAATTGGTACAATGCTGTTAGCGAATGCTTCTGGCATTTGTTTTAATGCCTCTGGGCTAAATAGCATTGAATATAAACCTTGTGGGTCCGTATGAATCATATCTTTAAATTTCGTTACCATTTGTCCCGCTTCTTTCGGGAACGTATCTAATACAGGTACTAAATTTTTTGTTAATGTTGTACCTGAAGTGTTATTCATAATTGATCCTAAAATTGTAATACCAAATGTTCCACCGATTTGACGGAAGAACTGACTTGATGATGTTACGACACCAAGATCTTTTTTCGGGAAGCTTTCTTGTAACGCTAACGTTAATGTCGGCATTACAAGACCCATTCCTAAACCGATAACCATCATATAAGAAGTAGCAGTCAATTTAGTTGTGTGCATATCCATCGTTGTTAATAACCAGAATCCTCCAGCCATTATAAGCATCCCTGTAATAATTTGTGGTTTCACACCAACTTTTAATACAAGTTGCCCGCCGATAATACTCATCACAATCATTGTAATCATCATTGGCGTCATGATCGTTCCTGATTCAGCAGCACTTACTCCTACAATTCCTTGCATGAAGAATGGGACGAACATAATCGCACCGAACATTCCAATACTCATAAAGAATCCAATCGCATTTAGTAATGTAAATGTACGATTTTTAAAGAAATGCATCGGTAAAATTGGTTCTTCTGCTTTCGTTTCAACGATAACAAAGCTAACAATACCAATTAGAGCTAATGCAAATAACCCGATAATTTGCCAAGAATCCCATGCGTAATCTTTTCCGCCAAACGTTAATGCAAGTAATAAACTGACAACACCGAGAATCATCGTGAAGATTCCAGCGATATCAATTTTAATTGGTCCTGTTTGTTTATGTGATTTTAATCCCATTGCAATAAAGATTGTTGCTAAAATACCCACTGGTAAGTTAATGTAGAATACCCATCTCCAGTTTACTGCGTCTACAATCCAGCCACCAACTTGTGGCCCAATTACAGAAGCAAGACCGTATAACGCACCAAAAATACCTTGCCATTTCGCACGTTCTTTCCCCGTGAACATGTCTCCGATAATAATCATAGCCATCGGCATCATAATACCGCCACCAAGACCTTGAATACCACGGAAAATAATTAATTCTGTCATACCATTTGCCATACCACATAACGCTGAGCCAACCATAAAGATAACTAGCCCTGTTATATATACGTTACGACGGCCAAGTAAATCCGCTAATTTACCTGCAATTGGTACAACTGTCGTTGATGTTAACATATAGGCTGTTGTTAACCACGTCATTAAGCTTAATCCGCCTAGTTCACCGACAATACGCGGCATTGCTGTACCGACGATTGTTCCATCTAATGCAGCAAATAGCATGGCAATGATTAAACCGATTAACAACAACTTTCTGTTTATATTTTCTTGTTGCTCCATGTAATCTCCTCAATTCCTCTTAGTTATTCTCTTTTTTCTCTTGTGTCCCGCAAATAATTGTTTCGAGCTTCTCAAAGAGGCGTAACAAATCTTCTCTTTCTTGTAATTCTAAATGTGAGAAATATTTTGCAATGTGCTCATTACGAGCGACCATTGCCTCTTCTACCCTGGCTTTCCCCTTTTTTGTTAACTCAATGATGACAACGCGCCGGTCATCTTTGTCGTGATAGCGCTCTACAAGCTCTTGGTCAATTAGGCGATCGATCATCACTGTAATTGCACTAGGCTTTACATACATCTTTTTTGCTAATTTTGTCGCCCTTGAAGCTCCATAATGATCTAAAATCTTTAAAATATAAAACTGCGGTGGTGTAAGTCCTTTTGCTTGCATTTGTTCTAATAACTCTGTCTGCATTTTCTTTCCAATCGAAAAGGCAAGAGCTTGAATTTTATCGATATGCGTCATATCATTTGGCATGTTATCCACCTCTTATTTAAACAATAAAATATTTAACCTATTTAAATATTAATCCGACGAATAAAATCCGTCAACACTTTTTATTTATAAAAACGTTTACATTTTTGTCACAAAGTTGTATAATTTTCGACGAAGTTAATATTGACAGTCACGGAGAATCGGAGTATACGGCTATGAATCATAAAAAAGGAAACTTTTTTATATTTCATGGCCTTTTTATATTCTCTCTGACTTACGACACTTCGAATTAATTTGGGGAGGATTTTCATTTTATGTTTTTTACACAATTCTTTAAGCCTGCGCCCCACGCGGAACGCTTACCAGCTGACCGCGTTGACAGTGAATACCGTAAACTACGTTTACAAGTATTCTTAGGTATCTTCATCGGCTATGCAGGTTATTACTTTGTTCGAAAAAACTTTTCACTAGCAATGCCATACTTAATTGAACAAGGCTTTAGTAAAGGGGAACTTGGGGTTATCCTTTCAGCAGTTTCTATCGCTTACGGATTAAGTAAATTTCTTATGGGTATCGTATCCGATCGTTGTAATCCTCGCTACTTTTTAGCAGCTGGGCTATTTTTATCAGGTATCATTAATATTATTTTCGGCTCATTTTCTTTCATTACAACGAGTATTATACTTATGTTTGTACTTCAGTTTTTAAATGGATGGGTACAAGGTATGGGATGGCCTCCTTGTGGTCGTACAATGGTTCACTGGTTCTCTATTAGTGAACGTGGTACAAAAATGTCTATTTGGAACGTCGCTCATAACGTCGGCGGAGCGCTTATGCCTTCTCTTGTAACATTAGGCTTATACTTCTTTGCGAATGACTGGAAGAGTATTTTTTACTTCCCAGGTATTCTTTCAATTTTAGTTGGTGTTTATGTATTAATTACGATGAAAGATACACCTCAATCTTGTGGATTACCTTCTATTGAAGAACATACTGGAGAATATCCACCAGATGAGAAGATAAAAGATCGTGAACGTGAACTTTCAGCAAAGGAAATTTTATTTAAATACGTACTAAACAATAAATTTTTATGGTACATCGCGATTGCGAACGTTTTCGTATATTTCGTACGTTACGGTGTTGTAGACTGGGCTCCTACTTATTTAGTAGAAGAAAAAAGCTTTACTCATAGTAGTTCACGTACAGCTTATGCTCTATATGAATGGGCTGGTATTCCAGGTACACTTCTTTGCGGCTGGATGAGTGATAAACTATTTAAAGGACGCCGCGCACCTGCTGGTATTTTATTTATGGTTGGTGTATTTATCGCCGTTCTTGTGTACTGGCTAAACCCTCCTGGTAATCCAATGGTTGATAGTATCGCACTTGTTGCAATTGGATTTTTAATTTACGGACCTGTTATGTTAATTGGTCTACACGCTCTTGACTTAGCACCAAAGAAAGCGGCTGGAACTGCAGCTGGATTAACTGGCTTCTTCGGTTACTTAGGCGGAGCAGCTTTCGCTAGTGCCGCTATGGGCTTTATCGTCGATGCATTCGGATGGGATGGTGGATTCATCTTATTACTTGCATCTTGTGTACTTGCAATGTTCTTCCTTGCTCTTACTTTAAAGACAGGGTCAGTAAAACAAAAGCAAGCTTAAGCACTAATATTATTCTTATCAAAAAAAGAGAGACTGTTCTTTCGAGAACGCCTCTCTTTTTTCTACATATAATACTTTTTTCTTACAAAAGATTTATTTCCCTCTCTTATATATGTTAGCGTTTTCAAAACACTCCAACTACTTATATACATGCATCCAATCTCTATATAAAAAGATTTTTGAATATTTTCTCAACTTATACTTGTCAAACATTGTCAATTTATATTAAAATAACAACAACATACAAAATATTTAGTCTTTTCAGAAAAGATGGAGGGATAGCCATGAAGAATCCACTTCTTCGCATTGAAAACTTACAGACTTCCTTTCGTATACAAGATCAATATCATGCCGCAGTTGATGATGTTTCGTTAACTGTCCATGAAAATGAAATTGTCGCGATAGTCGGTGAATCAGGTTGCGGAAAAAGTGCACTTGCCCTTTCCATTATGCGACTGCATAATGAAGCAAATACAAAATTACAAGGGCAGCTTAACTATAGAGATAAGGATTTACTAACGATGTCAGCCGCAGAGATGAATAAAGTACGCGGATCAAACATCGGCATGATTTTCCAAGAACCTCTTACAGCACTCGATCCTCTTATGACAGTTGGAAAACAAATCGAAGAAAATTTAGACTACCACACAAGCCTTTCAAAAGTTGAAAAGAAAGACCGCACCTTAGAACTACTTCATCAAGTTGGTATTCCAAAACCAGAACTTACATATAAACAATACCCACACGAATTATCTGGCGGAATGAGACAAAGAATTGTTATTGCAATTGCAATTGCTTGTAACCCAGCACTTATTATTGCAGATGAGCCAACAACGGCTCTTGATGTAACTATCCAAGCACAAATTTTAGACTTACTAAAATCTATTCAAGAACAAACGAAAATGGGCATCATTTTAATTACACACGATTTAAGTGTTGTCGCAGAAACAGCCGATCGTATCGTCGTTATGTACGCTGGACAAGTTGTAGAAACAGGAAAAGTTGAAGAGATTTTTAACAACCCTCTTCACCCATATACTCGTTCTCTATTAAACTCCATTCCATCTGCGTATGCTGAAAAAGAAAAATTGCATGTTATTCAAGGTGTTGTACCGACGTTAGCTAAGTTACCTCGCACAGGTTGTCGCTTCCAAGCACGAATTCCATGGATTAGACCTGATCAACACGAGGAGAATCCAATTTTACATGAAGTAAAACCAAACCATTGGGTACGTTGTACTTGCTACAAACATTTTAACTTCCAAGATAAGAAAGGAGATGACGTAACTCATGGCACTGCTTAAAGTAGAAGATTTAAAAGTACACTTTCCAATTAAAGGTGGTGTTTTCGGTCGTACATTAGATTACGTTCGTGCTGTTGATGGCGTAAGCTTCGAACTACAACCTGGCGAAACGTACGGAATCGTTGGGGAATCTGGGAGCGGTAAATCAACAACTGGAAAAGCAATTATGCACTTAACGAAAGCGACGGGCGGTAGTATTCATTTTAATAATAGAGATTTAACAAAGTTAAGTCGCTCAGAACTAAGAGAACAACGAAAAGATATTCAAATGATTTTCCAAGATCCTTATTCATCCTTAAACCCAAAGAAACGTGTTATGGATATTATCGCGGAACCACTTCGGAATTTTGAGAAACTCTCACCCGACGAAGAACGTAGAGCTGTTCAAGATTATCTTGATAAAGTCGGCTTAAATCCGGAGTCTATTTATAAATATCCACATGAATTTTCCGGTGGGCAAAGACAGCGGATTGGTATTGCACGCGCCCTTACACTAAAACCGAAGCTTATTATCGCAGATGAACCTGTATCTGCACTTGACGTGTCAGTACAAGCCCAAGTTTTAAACTTCTTACAAGATTTACAATCTGAACTCGGACTAACGTACTTATTTATTAGTCATGATTTGGGTGTAATCCGCCATATGTGTGACCGTATTGGTGTTATGTATCGCGGACGCATTGTGGAAGAAGCAACTAGTGCTGAAATTTATAACAATCCACAGCACATCTATACGAAGCGCCTAATATCAGCTATTCCTGACATTCGTCCAGAAAACCGCGAACAACAGCGTAAATTGCGTCGTGAAGTAAGCGCTGAGTACGAAAAATCATATGAAAATTATTTCAATGAAAATGGACGTGCTTACGATTTAAAACCAATCTCGCCAACTCACCGGGTGGCATTACCATAAGGGAGTGATAAAACATGTGGAAATTTATATTACGCCGGATTTTAGTTATGATACCACAATTATTCATATTAAGCGTACTCGTCTTTACACTTGCTAAAGCAATGCCAGGTGATGCATTAAGTGGCGCTGAACTAGCAAACCCAAAAGCCGATCCAAAAGTAATTGAAGAACAACGTGAGAAACTTGGGTTAAATGATCCTATTCCCACACAATATGTAAGGTGGATTTCAAATGCCGTACAAGGAGATTTCGGTATTTCTTACGCACATAAAATACAAGTAACAGATATTATTGGAGAACGCCTTGGTAATACAGTGCTGTTAGCTCTTCTAATTCTTATTCTTACTTATTTAATCGCCATTCCACTTGGCGTTATAAGTGGGCGTTGGAATGATACGTGGGCTGATCGACTCATTACACTCTATAACTTTTTAGGTTTTGGTACACCCCTATTTATTTTTGGATTAGTAATGTTATTCTTATTCGGCTTTTTATACCCGATCTTCCCTACAAGTGGTAGCGTTGATCCACAAGTGGCAGCCGGATCATTTGATTACTATTTAAGTAAATTAAATCATATGATTTTACCAGCTTTATCTGGGGCATTAATTGGCACTGTAGGAACTGTACAATATTTACGAAGTGAAATTATTGATACGAAACATAAAGATTTTGTACGCACAGTAAAAGCAAAAGGTGTACCAGAATCTAAAGTATATTCCAGACATATTTTACGAAATTCATTTTTACCAATTGCAGCATTTTTAGGCTATGAAATTACAGGTTTAGTTGGTGGCTCTATTATTCTAGAAAATATTTTCGGCTACCCAGGAATTGGACAACTATTTTTCCAATCTATCACTCAACGTGATTTCAGTGTCGTAACTGCTCTTGTATTATTTACTGGATTCGCAACGCTACTCGGGACCCTTCTTTCCGATATTATTCTAAGCATCGTTGATCCACGTATTCGTATTGATTAATGGAGGTGAAGAAACGTTATGTTAGCAAATCCTGAAAAACAAACTGAGGTCATTCATTACGAAAAGAGCCCTTCTGGTTTCTCCATTATGTGGCGAGAATTTCGTAAAGATAAACTAGCAATGTTTTCCCTATTCTTTTTAGCTTTAATATTAATAGCCGTTTATACAACTTCATTTATTATGAAACAAGAAGATATCGTTCGAGTCGATCTGTTCGCCATTTATGATCCTCCTTCCGCTGAACATTGGCTAGGAACTGATTATGGAGGCCGTGATATTTTCGGACAATTAATTATTGGTACACGTAATTCCTTTACAGTTGGTTTAGCCATCACTCTTTTATCAACTCTTATCGGTCTTACAATGGGACTAATTGCTGGCTATTTTGGGGGAGTTGTCGATAACATCATCATGCGTTTTATCGATTTTATGATGATTTTACCATTCTTAATGATTGTTATCGTATTTATCTCACTCGTTCCAACTTTCAATATTACTACCTTTATTCTCATAATGACCGCTTTCTTATGGGTCGGAAAAGCAAGACTTATACGCTCTAAAGTATTAACGGAGAAAGAACTTGATTACGTATCTGCATCTAAAACATTAGGAACACCAAATTGGAAGATTATCTTCCAACAAATATTACCTAATTTAAGTTCTATTATTATCGTAAATATTACATTAAATCTTGCTGGTAACATCGGGATTGAATCTAGTTTGACTTACTTAGGTTTTGGTCTACCAGAAAGTACACCGAGTCTTGGTACACTTGTAAGTTATGCAACAAACCCAGATGTATTGCAAGAAAAATGGTGGATTTGGTTACCCGCATCAATCATGATTTTAGTGTTGATGCTGTGTATAAATTTTATTGGTCAAGCGTTAAAGCGTGCGGCTGATGCGAGACAAAGAAAAGGATAAGGGGTGGAGAAGTTATGAACAAACCAAAACTGTACAAAGTATTAAGTACACTTGCTGCTTCAACATTATTACTATCTGCATGTGGGGGTGCTGATAGCGGTAGCAAAAAGACAAATACGAAAAAAGTAGAAACAGATAAATTTAGCTCTGCTGTAAAAAATGATGGCAAAGAAATTAAAGACGGATCATTAACTTATGGACTCGTTTCGAATTCACCCTTCGCTGGTGTTTTAAGTAGGGTATTGTATGAAGTTGCTCCAGACCGTGAAATTATTGACTTCTTCGATGAATCATTATTATCCACAGATAAAAACTGGGAGATCAGTAACGATGGTGCTGCAACTTATAAAATCTCTGAAGACAAGAAAACAATTACAATCACAATTAAAGATAATGTAAAATGGCATGATGGTAACCCAGTAACAGCAGAAGATTTAGAATATTCCTATCTAATTATGGGAAGCGATAAGTATACAGGCATTCGTTACGATACACAAATGCAAATGATTGAGGGAATGGAAGAGTATCATGCTGGTAAAGCTGACAAAATTTCTGGTATTAAAGTAATCGATCAAAAAAACATTTCCATTACTTATAAAGAAGTAAATCCTTCATTGAAAACAGGTATTTGGACAGCTCCTACACCTAAAAAGTATTTAGGCGATGTCCCAATTGAAAAACTAGCAGAATCTGATAAAATCCGTAAAAATCCAATTGGATTCGGACCATTTAAAGTGAAGAAAATGGTTCCTGGTGAATCAGTTGAGTATGAGCGCTTCGATGATTATTGGGCTGGTAAACCAAAGTTAAAAAATGTAACGTTAAAAGTTGTAAATCCATCTATTGTTAGTGCATCTCTGAAAAAAGGTGATATTGATATTGCAGCAATTACTGCTGATCAATATCCGAACGTAAGTAAATTAAAAAATACACAACTAATTGGTAAAACTGACCTTGCTTACACTTATATCGGATTTAAATTTGGACATATGGACAAAGCAAAGAACGAAGCTGTAATGGATAAAGATAAGTTCAAAGATGTTCGTTTACGTCAAGCGATGGCATATGCAATTGACAGAGAAAAATTAGCAGAGAAAGTATATCACGGACTTCGCATTCCAGCTAACTCTCCAATTCCACCATCTATGCCAAAGTATCATAATAACGATGTTGGGGCATATAACTTAGATGTAAATAAAGCGAAAAAACTATTAGATGAAGCTGGTTATAAAGATAAAAATGGTGATGGCTTCCGTGAAGATCCAAAAGGTAATGAATTCAAAATTAACTTCCTAGCTAGTAACGGTAGTGAAACAAGTGAACCACTTGCTAAATTCTATATTCAATCTTGGAAGGATATTGGCTTAAAAGTAGAACTTGTTGACGGACGATTACACGAATTTAATGCTATGCGTGACATGATTAAAAAAGATGATCCGAAAGTTGATATTTTCTCTGGTGCTTGGGGAACAGGTTCTGACCCTGATTTATCTGGGCTTTGGGGCAAAAACGCCGGGTTTAACTATCAGCGCTGGGTAAATGATGAAAATACAAAATTATTAAATGAAGGGTTATCTGCAAAAGCTACTGATGAAAAATATCGTAAGGAAGTATACGATAAATGGCAAAAATTAATTCATGATGAAGCACCGATGATTCCTATTCACTATACATTTGATTTAACTGGGCTTAATAAACGTGTTAAAAACTTCAATCTTGATCCTGGTATTCATACAGTAACTTCACAATGGAAAGACGTTACTGTAACAAGTGAGAAGCCAGAAGTAGAAAAATAATCATAAAAATAGCTCTTAGCATTTACTTACTGCTAAGAGCTATTTTTTATTTACAATCCTTTTCTTACTATTTATAACAACCAATTCCTTCCCTACTCTAAGATTAAAAGATTTGATGAATCATCTTTATTACAACAGCTAACGTAACAGATGCAGCAAATCCCCCTAAACAAATAAGACCGACACCTTGGCTATATGATAAATTTTGAAGTGCTTTCATCTTTTTCATCCTCCCTATCTTCCCTTCGTTATTTTTATTTTACCAATGGAATAATTGTCATAACATCGATTTTTCTGACAACAAACTTACAAATTTGTAAGTTAACAATTTCTCTTTAAACTTATATATCTAGTATGTCCACACTCTCTCACTTTATACGAAAAAAAGACCTCGAATTATATCAAGGTCTTGCTTACACTACAGAATATCTCACTCAATTTATTTAATAATCATCACCGGACATTTCACACGCTTTGCTATTTTATGACTCACACTACCAAGCACCATTTCTTGTAATGTATTTAGCCCTCTACTCCCAGCAATAACAAGATCTATATCTCCTGTATTTACATATTGAACAATCGTATCTCCTGGATCGCCATGTAATATCGTAATTTTATAAGAAATGTTCTCTTTCTTTAATAAACCTTCAATCTCTTTTAATTTATCTTTTCGACTAGCTGATACTGTTTCTAAATCTGTCTGACCTTGTATAATATCTGACTTTGCCGTTCTATTATCTACTACGTACACAACTTCAACATTTGTTTCTTCGTTAAATTTTGCAATATGTGTCGCGTGCTCTGCTGCTCGAAGCGCATGTTCAGAACCATCACATGCTAATATAATTTGTTTATACATATGCTGAATCCCCTTTTCGTTATCCTACTCATATTATATAGTAAAGCCCCCTAAAAAGGAGGCTTCTAACTAGCAATTCTTTTATTATAAGTAGCTAAATTTGTAACAAGTTTTGCGCTACGTTCATTTAATCCTGTTATACTTACTTTCACACCACTTTGTTCATACCTCATGATAACTTTATCAATTGATGCCACTGCTGAATCGTCCCATACGTGTGCGTGGGTAAAATTCATTTCAATTTCTTTTACATCTTCATTGAATGAAAAGTTATTTATAAAATCTGCCGTAGATGCAAAGAAAAGTTGACCGTGAATTTCGTATATTTTCTTATTTTCAATATATAAATGTTTCACGTGAATCTTTGCCATATTGAATGCAAATAACACAGCACTAATTACTGTCCCAATGACTACACCTAATCCTAAATTGTGAGTAATAAGAACGACCACTACTGTTACGATCATAACGAATGCATTCCCTTTTGGTACTTTATGAATCGTTGCTACAGAGTTCCAATCAAATGTTCCGATTGAAACCATAATCATAACCGCAACTAAAGCTGCCATCGGAATATGAACCACATAATCACCTAAAACGAATAGTAATACGATTAAAAATCCGCCCGCTACAAACGTCGATAAGCGACCTCGTCCACCTGATTTAATATTAATAACAGATTGGCCAATCATTGCACATCCTGCCATACCTCCGAAGAAACCAGCGACAATATTTGCAATACCTTGACCGCGTGCTTCCTTATGCTTATTACTTTCCGTATGCGTCATATCATCTAAAACTGAAGCTGTTAATAATGACTCTAATAAACCGATAATTGCAAGCATAACTGCGTACGGTAAAATAATCCCTAACGTCTCAAGTGTAAAAGGCACGTCTGGAATACTAAAGAACGGTAATTCTTTCGGCAGGCTTCCCATATCCCCTACTGTTTTTAATTGTAATCCACTCATAAGTGCAATACTTGTCACGATGATAATTGCAATAAGTGTGGACGGTACAGCTGTCGTAATACGTGGAAATAAATATATAATTGCAAGTCCTAATGCGACAAGCGCGTACATTTGCCAAGTTGCATTTTTAAACTGCGGCAATTGCGCTGTAAAAACTAAAATCCCAAGTGCATTTAAAAATCCACTCATAACTGATTTCGGAACAAACTTCATAAATGAGCTCAGTTTGAACACGCCAAAAATAATTTGGACAATACCTGTTAATATTGTTGTAGCAAATAAATATTGTAAACCGTGATCTTTAACGAGCGTTACCATTAATAATGCCATTGCACCTGTTGCAGCTGAAATCATCCCAGTTCTTCCGCCAACAAATGAAATGGTAACTGCAATACAAAAGGCTGCGTATAGCCCAACGGTCGGATCCACGCCTGCAATAACGGAGAAAGCGATCGCTTCCGGAATTAATGCTAAAGCAACGACAATTCCTGATAACACGTCCCCTTTTACATTGGAAAACCAGTCATTTTTTATCGTCTGAAACAAAGTACCACTCCTCTACTCTTTTATCATTTGATTTTCTCCGTAAGAAAATCAAGGCCGACTGCACGAAGGTTATTATATAACGAGTAGAGGATTTTGTGCTATGTAAAAGTTTCCTAAAGAAAAAGACACTACCTTAGTAGCATCTTTTCTCATTTCATTAATGTCCACCGTGACCTTGACCGCTTTCTTGCACAATCTCTAATCTCTCATCTAATACTCCTTGTGTTTCAAATGAAATATCACTCGTACTTCCTAATAGGAAGCCGTGATTATACGGTCCAAGTGTTGGGTCATCTTTAAACTTCGGTTGAATAGTAGCAAGGAAGTCATACACTGGTTGTGAAGCTTTTCCTTCCTCTAAAAAGATAACAGGGGCATGTTTACCCATATGTGAAAAAGGTGCTCCCGCAACTGCTAAATCTGGTGTTTTATTTGAAACAAATGACACACCATGACCTGGCTTTTTGAATCCCCAGCCAAATTTTGTTTTTTCATCTTTAAATTTCGCAAATGCAATAGAATTCTCTACCGGAGTCTCTCCACTAATACGCGTTACTTTTCCATATTTGCTTAACTCTTTTTCCACTTCTTTTGAAATGATTTTTTCTGGTCCTAATACATATATATTCGCTTTATCTTTTCTCATCTTTAATGCCTCTATCGTCGCTTTTGGCACCTTATCTTTCTCTGTATATAAAAGCGGTTCTGGCATATGAGAAATCCAGTTTACAGCTGGTGTTGTGTATAAACGTCCTTCTTCTTCAGACGAACCGATAATAACACTATTTGGGTAGCTTCCTGTTATATCGGCATATTCTTTATCCACATCTTTTGCAAATGTAGCTGGATCTGTTTCTTTTATTTGCTTTACTTTATATTCTTTTAATTGCTCAAGGATAGATGCACCTACATCCCCCATCACCATAATTTGTGTTCCATCTTTCGTTCCGAGCGGATTTAATCGTTTTATTTCTTTTAACGTCATTTCGGGTACCTTTTCTTTTTCTATAAATAAAATTGGCCCGTTATTCGGATGATGAATAAGATCCGCACTCGCAGTACCTAATTGCCACTCGTTTACTGGTACTAAAATAATAGCGCCTGGCTGATTCTCTTTATGCGTTGCTGGCCATATCGTTTGTGAAGTTAATACTGCCATTTGCAAAGGATCATTTGTGTTTAATCTCGTTACATTTTTTAAACTTGTCGTTAATAAATCATTCGATGCACTTTCGTTCATTTCTTTCGGTGCAGTTACCTCCTGATTCATTTCCTTTTTCTCTGTCTTTTTCTCTTCTTTCGATTCATGATTTTTATGATCTGTGTTCGTTTGTCCACATGCAGCAAGACCAACTGCTGTAATTATTGTTATCCCAAAGATTCGGGTCATCTTTTTCACTATACCGCCTCCGTATGAATCGTTTTTGAGCCAATATGATTACCTAAAATGGAATTTCAACTTTACAATAACAAGCAATTCTGAAGAAATTATGCAGATGAATGATAATCTGCACCATTTCTTCATGATTTTGACTTACAATTTAAGTAATAACTACAAATGCGGAGGTACTCTATGGTCGATATACTACTCGTAGATGATGAGCCGAGAATGCTTGAATTATTAACACTTTATCTTACTCCAATCGGATATAACTGCGTATGTGCAGTATCAGGGGAAGAAGCTATTTCACATATAGAAAATCGAAACTTCAAATTTGTTTTACTCGATATTATGATGCCAAAGATGGATGGGTGGGAAACGTGCAAAAGAATTCGATCATTTAGTAACGTTCCTATCATTATGGTAACTGCTCGTGATCAAACGGTAGATGTCATTCAAGGGTTAAAACTTGGAGCGGATGATTACGTGACGAAACCTTTCCATGAAGAAGAGCTTTTCGCAAGAATTGAAGCTGTTTTAAGGCGTACGAATCAACGTACGCAAATCCAATATCACGGCATTTTATGGGATGAGGCAAAGCATTTCGTCTCTGTCGATAATGAAGAACTTCTTCTCACTCCAATCGAATTCTCTTTACTCGGATTATTTTTACGTCATGTGAACTACGTATTAAGCCGCGATCAGCTCATTGAACGAATTTGGGGATTAAATACAAATACAGAAGATAGAACAGTCGATTCACATATTCGTAATTTGCGTGATAAATTACGAAAAGTAAATTTCCCTATTGATGATCATTTAAAAACTGTGTACGGAGTTGGTTATCGATGGATTGATATCGAACATTAAGGAGCAAAGTGATGAAACGAATCTCTATTCAATTCGGATTTTATTTTTTAATTGTCACACTTTTAATTGAAAGTGTTCTATTTGTTTTGCTCTATTATAGTCTAGTTAACACTAGAGTAAATGAAGAAATGACCGCTTTATTAAAACGTGGAAACAGCCATCGTGATGTACTTGAAAAATATTATGATGAGCAAACAATCTCTCACGTTGCACTAATGGAATCTGAAGCTGAAACTACTGTCGTTATTACAAATACAAATAAAGAAGTGCTAGCTAAATCTAACGAAATAAACACGACTATAAAAGATCACATTAGTAGCATGCAAACACGAACAGATCATGACGGAGCGATTATAGAGAATCACTGGAAAACATCTAATTATATATGTACAGTTAGTCCCATTATAGTAGCTGGAAAACATGAAGGCTATGTGTATATGTTTCTTGGAACAGAATCCATTGAAAAGTTGGTGAATGGATTAACAAAACAATTCATTATTGCTGGCGCCATCACATTTCTACTCACAGTCATTACCATTTTTCTTTTATCTCGGTTATTAACAAAACCATTGTTACACATGAAACATGCCACTGAAAAAATGAGTAAAGGCGATTTATCCGTTTCGTTAACGACTAGTCGAAATGACGAAATTGGTGAACTAGCCTCATCTATTCAAACGCTTGCTAATGATTTACATTATATGAAAACAGAGCGAAGTGAATTTTTAGCAAGTGTTGCTCATGAATTACGAACACCTTTAACATACGTAAGAGGCTACGCTGATATTGCTTTAAAAGAAACCACATCTCCCGAGCAACGTTTACGATATTTATCTATTATAAAAGATGAGTCTGATTACATTACAAACTTAGTTCAAGATTTATTTTCACTGGCACAAATGGAACAACATAACTTTTCTATTCAAGTAAAGGAAGTACATTTACACCCTTTCCTTACTCGCATATCTGAAAAAGTAAACGCCATGTATAAAGAAAGATACATTACAGTTTCTTTCTCTTGTCCTCCTACACTGCTAGTAAACTTAGATGAACAACGATTCGAACAAGTTGTGGTGAACATTTTAAATAACGCTTATAGACATTCAAAAGAACATTCTCATATTCGCATTTCTGTTATAGAAGAAAATAAATGTATCTCCATTACAATAGAAGATGAAGGCGAAGGTATTCCTCCTGAAGACCTCCCTCACATTTTCGAACGCTTTTATCGAGTGGATAAAGCAAGATCACGAGCTACCGGTGGAACTGGGTTAGGACTATCTATCGTAAAAGAAATTGTAGAACTACACGGCGGGAATATTACTGTAACGAGCGAAGTTGATCACGGGTCTTGTTTTATCATTTCATTACCATCTATATAAAAACACGACTACTGATGGTAGTCGTGTTGCTTTATCATTTTACTTTATAATATAAATTTACAAATTGCCCAAAACGTTTCGTATCCGTTAAAGTTAAATTAATTTCTGGATTCTTGTCTTGAAATAACGGAACTCCAGAACCTAATATATGTGGTGTAATCGTAACAACATATTCATCAATTAGATTATTCTTAAAGAACTCTCTTAGTAGACTTCCTCCACCGACCATCCATATTTTAGATCCTTCTTGTGCTTTTAACCTTTTTGTAAACTCCACTACATCTTCATTTACAAACTCCACGTGTTCGTTTGAACCTTTTTGTGAGTTAGAAAAAACATAACATTTTTTATCTAAATACGGGAATGGTTCTATATGCTCTACTACATAATCGTACGTTCTTTTTCCCATAATTATTGTATCAATCGTTTCATACATTTCTGTATAACCGTTATCTCCCTCTCCTTCCGTTTCCATTAACCACTGTAAATCATCATCTTCTTTCGCGATATATCCATCCAAGCTCGCTGCTATAAATAAAACGATTTCACGTGACATATCTTTTCCTCCTTGCATCTCATATTGATAACATATGATGTAAACAATATACTAACAATAAAACATGACAACTTATGTCATGTTAAAAAGAAAAAAGGTGATACATTTGTCAAAAGCTAAACGCTTATTAGATATTCTTATATTTGCTTCTGCCAAAAAGACATTTACAGCGCAAGAAATAGCTGATGAATTTAATATTTCCGTTCGTACGGTTCATAGATACATAGTAGATTTAAGTGATATGGGATTACCCATCTATGCTGAACAAGGTCGTAACGGAGGCTATAAAGTATTAACGAATAGAGTCATTCCCCCTATTTTATTTACGGAAGAAGAAGCAGTCTCCATCTTTTTTGCTTTTCAATCTTTAAGCTACTACAGGGATTTACCTTTTAACACAGAAATCAATTCCGTTACACATAAACTGTATAGCTCTCTACAACATGATGCGAAAACGAAAGTTGATAAAATACGTTCCTATATCGCTTTTTGGAATCCGAAGAGAACGATTGATACACCTCTTTTAAACGAAGTATTAACTGCGGCTATTGAAAATAAAAATTTACACTTTCAATACGAATCTAAAACAGGAATAAAAACAAAACACGTTCATCCTATCGGTGTATATGCTCATGACGGGCTATGGTACTTACCATCCTATGACTTCAGTAGAAAAAAAGTATTACTGTATCGCGTTGATCGTATTCTTTCTATATTATCAGCAGAAGAAAATGAAAGTATGTTCATGAATTTAGAAGAATGGTTTGACTCTAGCTCTAACGTAGTACACAGTCCTACTCAGTTACATATTTTACTGACGACAGAAGGTGTACGCCAATGTAAAAGTGTTCCTTACCTTGAAGAATTCGTAGTAGTAAACGAAGACGGGACAGGATATATACATTCAACAATTGATAAAGGAGAAATCAATTTTATTACGCCTTTATTTTATAGGCTTGGGAAAGATGCACGAGTTTTAGAACCGAAAGAATTGATAGATAGTTTACGTATACGTGCGAAAGAAGTTTTACATATGTATGAAGACTAAAAAGGCGTAAGAAAGTTTTTCTTACGCCTTTTTGATGTACAGTATTCTCTCTATCTCTTCTTTTAACAAATTCTTTGCCTCTTCAAAGTTATGATTCTGCTTCTCTCCAGGTTGTACCATATAAAACTCAGCAAATGAGCGCTCTTTATATCTTGGTACGACATGCATATGGTAATGTGTTAACTCGTTAAAGATTCCACCATTTTGACAAACTGTAATTCCGTCAGGTTTATATAATAATTTAATCGCTTTTGTAATAAGCTTAGAAGCATCCATAATGGATTTTGCTACAATATCATCTAATTCATCTACTTCTACAACATGTTGTTTTGGCACAATTAAAGTATGTCCTGGATAGAAAGGTGCATGATCTAAAAAGCATGTTACATAGTCATCTTCATATATTTTATATATTTTTTCCTCTTCGTTTGCTAATTTACAACCTAAACAATCCATTACACTTTCTCCTCTCTCTAAAACATAAAAACGTGAGAGCCGTATTCTCACGTTTTTATGTTTTACTTTATCCCGCATTAACGGGCAGTAAGATCCCTATCTCAAAACTCTGCTGTAAAGCAAAGAAGTGAAATAGGAGATCAACTGCCCGTAAAAGCCCGATTGGTTCAACTAGTAATCAGTGGGGATAAACACTCCCACTGATTACAGTTTCACTTTATTAATTCAATCGTTTCCGTAACTTTTATACTATCCTTTACAGACTGAACAATTGTGCAATTTTTCACTGCAAGCTGCAGCGCCTTGTCCAACTGCTCTTCTGTAATGTTTTGCGCTTTAATTTTATAATGCAAATGAACACTTTCAACTGGTTTTGATAATGCTTCACTTCTACCAATTTCCGTTTCAATTGTAAACGTATCGTATGTAATACGTTTCTTTTCTAAAATTGTTCGAAAGACAATTGCACTGCATCCTGCGATAGAAGAAACGAGTAATTGTAACGGTGAATACCCATTTTCTTTTCCAATCGCTAATGGACCATACGATAAATCTGCCTCAATATCATCGTGTTTGATTGTTAGTTTCATTTGCTTTTTCCATCTCCACTTTCATCGGTTTCTGCCGTTTCTTATTTATATAATAATATATGTAGCAGAAAATGATAAATGGAATACCACAATATAACGCCATTCTTTGTTCTGGAATAAACGCTAAACTAATAACAACGATACTATTTGTAATTAAAGCTAAAATAGGAACAATTGGATATAGCGGTGTTCTATATTTTAAGTCCTCTAACTTTCCTCCGCCTTTTATATATTGACTTCTAAAGCGTAGTTGCGATAAAGCAATAATGATCCAACTTGAAACAGCTGATAAACCAGCTATAGATAATAAGTACATGTATACTGTATCTTCTGCAAGGAAACTTGTGAATAAAGAAAGGCCAGCTACAGCAATCGTTACAACTAATGCGGTAATTGGAATCCCACGCTTATTTACTTTCTGGAAAGATGTTGGTGCCATTCCTTCATTTGCAAGTGACCAGAGTATACGAGTTGCCGCATATAATCCTGAATTCGCTACAGATAGTAACGCTGTAATAATAACGAAGTTCATAATATCAGCTGCGTATGGAATACCAATTTTATCAAATACCACTACAAATGGACTTTCAATTACCCCTGCTTCTTTCCAAGAAATTAATCCTACTAAAATCGTCATTGTTAAAATGAAGAATAACATAATGCGCCATACTGTATTACGGATGGCACGCGGAATTGTCTTTTCTGGATTTTCACTTTCTCCCGCTGCAATCCCGATTAACTCTGTTCCTTGGAACGAGAAGTTAACTGTAATCATTGTAAGTAATACGGCAGCTAGTCCATTCGGGAATAACCCGCCTTCGCTTACAAAGTTAGAGAAAAGAGGTGCTGCTTCTTTTCCGTCATATGATATAAACCCTAATAATGCACTACCACCAAGAACAACAAATGCAAGAATTGTAATTACTTTAATACTAGAGAACCAAAATTCTAATTCAGCATAACTTTTCGCTGAAATTGCGTTTGAAGCATATAAAATAACGCCGAAGACGAGACACCATACCCAAACATCAACATTCGGAAACCATCTCTTCATCATTAAACCAATTGACGTTAATTCTAGTCCTACTGTTACTGCCCAGCCAAGCCAATATAGCCAGCCAATCATAAAGCCCGTTCCTGGTCCAATAAACTTCGTCGCATACTTTTGGAAAGATCCTGAAACTGGCATTGCTACCGTTAACTCTCCAAGGCATAGCATTGTTAAATACATAATAAATCCGCCCACTAAATATGAAAGGATGGCTCCCCCTGGTCCAGCCTGATTAATAGTGTAACCAGAACCCAAGAAAAAGCCCGTCCCGATTACACCACCTAGTGCGATCATAAATAAATGTCTACTCTTCATCGTACGATGTAATTTCTCATTCGTTGGTTGCTGCATCTAAATCCTCCCCCTACCAATACCCCTATATCTTGTTAAAATTTTCTGATAATAAAAATATACACGAAAGCGATTACATTTTCTATATAAAATTAAAACTTTTCTGATAAAATAATATAAAAAATTGAATTATCGTGAAGTTCAGATTCTAATTAGAGGAAAATAAGGAGAAACAAGGAAAAAACCCTTACATATATTGTAAGAGTTAATGAAGTTCTAACCTTCTGGATAAAATTGATAAACTATAGTTTACAATAAAGTACATACAAGCTACTACTATAAACGTTGGAATCATATAATTTACATTTTGTCCGCTAATAATTTGAGCATTATGCATAAGCTCCGGTAGTGATATAGCGACTGCTAATGATGTATCTTTTAGCAATGAAATAAACTGACTAACAAGCGGCGGAACCATCCTTCTTAATGCTTGCGGTAAAATAATGTGCCAAAGCGCTTGCACATACGTTAACCCTGAAGATCTTGCAGCCTCAATCTGTCCTTTCTCAATAGATAATAGGCCACTTCGAACAATTTCAGATATCATTGCTGCTTCAAATATTGTTAAAGCGACAATTACAGCTGTTATAATTTCTAATTTCAAGCCTACTTCTGGAAGTGCAAAATATGTGAAAAATATAATTAAAAGTAGTGGTAAGTTTCGAATGACTTCAACGATAATCCCCAATATTTGTGAGACAACAGGTATTTTCATGTAGCGCAATATTCCTATTACGCTACCAATAATAAAACTAAGTATAATTGCTACGAGCGCTACCTCTAATGTGATGAGTAATCCTTTTAATAAAAAGAGAATATGATCACCCGTTATGGCTCCCTTAAAATCCATTTACACCGCCTCCTTTGCTAAGCGTTTTTCTAAATAACGCACTAGCATACTGAGCGGAATTGTTAATATTAAATAAAACATCCCGACAAATATATAAACATCGAACGTAACAAACGTCTTCGTTGAAATTAAATCTCCTTGATACATTAAATCAGCACCAGCAATAATTCCGAGTATGGAAGAGTTTTTTACTAAGTTGAGAAATTGGTTTCCTAGAGGAGGGATTACAATTTTCATCGCTTGGGGTAAAACGACATGGTACATCGCTTGCGTATAAGTCAATCCTGAAGAACGTGCTGCCTCCATTTGGCCTTTCGCGACTGATAAAATACCAGCGCGAATGACTTCCGCAATAAACGCTGCAGTATATACGGTAAGCGTAACTGTTCCTGCTACAAAACCATTTAAAGTAATTCCTACTACAGGTAAAGCGAAATAGAATATAAATGCAATTAATACGAGTGGAATATTTCTTACGAACTCTACAAAAGCAGTACCCAACCAATTTAAAATACGAATGGGTGCAATACGCATTATCGCCAATACTACACCTAAAATAAAACTGCCTATTAATGCGATTACACTAGACATCACTGTATATTTAAAGCCTTCTAAATACATATCAATGTTATTCGTTAATATAGAAAAATCAGGCACATATTCTCCCCTCTTTCTTTACAAGAAGAGGATGAGTACTCTCATCCTCTCACTTTTACTATCTACTTTTCTGGTTTTTGTCCAATCCATTTTTCATACAGTTTATCGTATTCCCCATTTGCCTTCATATCTTTTATCAAGCTATTAATCTCTTTCGTTAAATCATCTGCACCTTTTTGCACTGCAATTCCGTACGGCTCATCCGTGAAAATTTTCCCGACAACTTCATAATTCGAATCTTGTTTTGCCATGCCGTAAAGAATTGCATTATCTGTCGTTAACACATCACCTTTTCCTGCTTTTAACGCCGTAAATGCCTCACTGTAATTTTCAAATTCTAATACAGTCGCTTCCGGTGATTTTTGGCGAATGTTATTTGTAGATGTTGAACCTTTTACCGCTAACACTTTCACGCCCTTTTTCACATCATCAATACTTTTAATGTCACTCCCTTTTTTCACGAGTAACGATTGCCCTGCTTTAAAATATACATCTGAAAAATCTACCTCTTTTTTGCGTTCTTCCGTAATTGTCATTGTTGCGATAATTGCATCAATGTCACCGTTTTTCAGTAGTGGAATACGCGTTTTAGACGTTACTTCTTTTAATTCTAGTTTCTTTTCATCTCCAAGAATTTTTTTCGCAAGTGCTTTTGCAACATCAACATCAAATCCTTCTACCTGCCCTGTTGAAGGGTTTTTCAATCCAAACAAGTTCGTATCATTCTTCACCCCAACTACTAATTTCCCGCGCTTCTTAATTTGCTCAACAGCCCCGCCTTGCTTCGTATTCGTTTCTTTCGCCTCATCTTTTTTACTTCCGCACCCAGCAACGACAAGTACGAATAAACATGAAAATACAATTAAGGTAAACAACTTTTTCATTTTAAGCATAAAATTCCTCCTTTAATGATTTAACACTCGACTTAAAAATAGACGCGCTCTTTCTTGTTCGGGACTTGCAAAAAATTGCGCCGGTGTTGTATCCTCAATGATTTTGCCATCATCCATAAATAAAATCCGATCGGCTACTTCTCGCGCAAATCCCATTTCATGCGTGACAACGACCATCGTCATCCCTTCTTTAGCTAGCGTTTTCATAACATCAAGTACTTCCCCGATCATCTCTGGATCAAGAGCAGACGTAGGCTCATCGAACAACATAATTTCCGGCTGCATTGCGAGTCCTCTAGCAATTGCTACCCTTTGCTGTTGTCCTCCGGATAATTGATGTGGATATACGTTAGCCTTCTCTGGAATTCCTACTTTCTCTAAATAAAACATCGCTGTTTTCTCTGCTTCCTCTTTTGAAATTTTATTTACTTTAATAGGTGCTAGTGTAATATTTTGAAGAACCGTTTTATGTGGATATAAATAAAAATGTTGAAAGACCATTCCGATATTTCGGCGTAATTCATTCATATCTGTTTTTGCATTGTGTACCTCCGTATTTTGTACAATTAACTCTCCATCTGTAATTGTCTCTAGCTGATTTATACACCGAAGCAACGTACTTTTTCCTGATCCCGAAGGCCCAACAACTACTACCACTTCACCTTTTTTCACTTGCACATTAATATCTTTTAGCACTTGAAAGTTGCCATAATATTTATTTACGTTACGAAACTCTATCAACATACTCACCCCTTCCCCTAACAAAGCATGTACATTCTTTTTATATTCAAAAATAGGCAAAAAAATAACTTCCTGCTTCATTTTGTCCATAAAAAAAAGCAAAGGCATTTTCCCTTTGCTTTTTCATTTCTATTCCATTAAGATACTTCTTCTTTCTTATCTTTCCCGTATTCATGCTCCCAGAAATCGGCATTTTTAATACCTAATGGTCCTGGATCGAATACTGGATCTTTTCCTTCTTTTTTCTGCTTTTCATAATCCTTTAATGCGACTAATGCAGGTTTTTGTAATAGTAAAATCGCAATGATATTTACCCATGCCATAATTCCTACACCGATATCACCTAAAGCCCATGCCGTTGCTGCTGTTTTTATACAGCCGTAGAATACAGCACCTAAAAAGACAAATTTTAGTACCATAGACAACCAAGGGCGGTCTTTCTCACGATTTAAGTACGCGATATTCGTTTCTGCAATGTAGTAATACGCCATAATTGTTGTAAATGCAAAGAATAGTAACGAGATTGCAACGAAACCGTTTCCAAATCCAGGGAAAACGGATTCTACTGCTGCTTGTGTATATCCCGGTCCTGGCTGTGTACCATTTAATTTATTTACGATAAAGTTTTTTCCGCTTGCATCAAATACGTTATACATGCCTGTAATAATCATCATAAATGCTGTTGCTGAACAAACAAATAATGTATCAATGTAAACGGAAAATGCTTGCACTAAGCCTTGCTTAGCTGGATGTGATACTTCAGCTGCTGCCGCTGCATGTGGCCCAGTTCCTTGCCCTGCTTCATTAGAATAAATACCACGTTTTACTCCCCAAGAAATTGCTAAACCGATAATACCACCAAATGCTGCTTCTAATGCAAACGCACTTCTTATAATTAACATAAATGCTTCTGGCAGTTTTTCAATATTCATAGCGACAATAACACAAGCTACTAAAATATACCCAACAGCCATAAACGGTACGACAACTTGCGCTACGTTAACAATTCGCTTTACTCCACCGAAAATGATAAGAGCTAATACAACAACTAATAAAGCCCCTGATAATGTAGTGTTAATTCCAAAAGCCGTTTCTAAACTTACAGCAATACTATTTGCTTGCACACCCGGTAGTAAAAGCCCCGTTGCAAGAATTGTCGCTGCAACGAATACTAAAGCATACCATTTAACCCCTAAACCTTTTTCAATGTAATAAGCAGGTCCACCGCGAAACTGCCCTTGGTGTTTCGTCTTATATATTTGCGCGAGTGTTGATTCTACATAAGCTGATCCTGCTCCTAAAAAGGCTACTGCCCACATCCAAAATACAGCCCCTGGTCCACCGAAGGCAACCGCTGTGGCTACCCCAGCGATATTCCCTGTCCCAACGCGCCCTGATAACGAAAGTGCTAACGCTTGGAATGAAGAAACACCAGCCTCTGATTTTTCTCCTTTAAATGTCAGCTTCACCATTTCTCCTACATGCCTTACTTGTAAAAACCTCGTTCGAATAGAAAAATATAAACCTACCCCTAAACATAAATAAACAAGTGCTGGACTCCAAACAATATTATTTAACCAATTTACGAAAGCTTCCAATATTCCCCCTCCTTTTTATCAAGAATATTCAGAATATATAAAAATTATAAGTGTATACCGAATCTATGACAATATTATTTTAATAAAACAAACATATTTTTGTATAAAAAAACAAAGTATACATTTATTTTGTATACTTTGTTTTTAACAAAATGTATTATATATTCACAATCGCTTCTTTTTTTATAATTCTTTCATATAGCTCTTCCGATAATTTTCGAAAGTTATCTGGCATATCTTTTCCCTTGAACTTCTTTTGGAGTGTGCCGTATAGACCTATGTCACGCAAACGTAAAAATAGTGGTAATGATTCATACCAACTATCCGCCAGTCTGTGCTCATACTCATAGCCTTTCCGTAACACTTGTAGCTGTTTACGAGCAAAATGTGTCTTCTCTTCCGTTGTCCACGGTGTAAATAGAACTGAGTAATAGAGAACCATCGCTAAATCATGTATAAAGTAATTATAAGCCGCATCATCAAAATCAAAGATTGTTAGCTCTTTACCATCATAATGAAAATTGCCGGGATGAATATCACCGTGCATAAGGCCGAATGTTTCTCTTTCAATTGGAAGAGCTTTTATTTCATCCATTAATACCGCTGCAATCTTTTTCACTTGATCATCTTCTAATTCATTAACAATCCCACTTTCGTCTTCTTCCCACGTATCACGATAATCTGTTTTAGGGTAGTTCATTGTTAGTCGATGCAGTTGGCCAATCGCTTTTCCCCATGCTTCAAAATAAATATCGCCCCAATAAGGCGATTCTTCTCCTTTTACTTGCTCACCTTTTGCATATGTAAATAAAGAAGCGAAAAAGAAAGTTTCATCCTCTGCTCTGATCTCTTCTACAAGATTTTGAGACTTTGAATAAAGAGGCCCTGCTACCTTTGCCCCATGCTCCGCAACATATCGTAAAAAATCTAATTCAGCTTCGACTTCTTTTTTTGAACGATGAGAAGAATGGGTTAAACGCAATACGTAATCTTCACCACAATCGCCCTTGGCCTTAAAAATATAATTCTCAAAATCTCCGAGCGGCTTGTCTTCCAATGTTACATGAAACAAACTCGCTGCCCTTTTTAAAATCTCTTTCGTAAAAACACGTTCTACAGCTATTTCCATATGTATCCCTCCTATATATCTTCTTAATTCGACAAAAATGTTAAAAGTACTGCTATGAAATTAAATAGTGCGTGGGCAATCATAGCTGATAAAATAGAATTTGTTTTCTCATATAACCACGCAAATACTACTCCACTTAAAAAATTCACTGGTAATGTGTTATATGTTGGAATATGAACAACGGTAAATATTATAGAACTTATAAGCACTCCACCCCATATACCATATCTATCACGAAAAAATGTATAAAAAACACCTCGATATAAAATCTCTTCATAAATTGGTGATATAACTGCTGCTCCAATTACCGCGATACAGAACGAATAGATTGATTTATCATTTTGGACCGTCTCCGTTTTACTATTTTCAAAAGAAATACCCATTTTCTCCATTATCATTAATACAGCAACACTAACTACAATTAAGGTAATCAATGCTATAACTGTCCATAAAAAATCTTTCCATGAAAGCTTTCGGATTCCAATATCTTTCCAAGATAGTTGATATCTTTTTATACAAAAAAGATAAACTACAGTAGTAAATATCACTGCCATTATAAATCCCATTAATACTCCAGCATATAATGAGTTCCCTATTATTTTTAAAGCATAGTTATAAAAAAGAGATTCAACTGTTACTGGGACAATTAAAAATACGAAAACTAATAAATATAAAATTTCTTTCCATCCCCACATATATCTTAAAGTCATCTATATCATCCCCTATATCCTATTTCTCTTAGTATAAAAGATGACGTAACGTAACTTTCAAGCTACTTTTTTTAAAATAATCCAAGCATAAATTTCTCACAAAAAGCAAAAATTAACAGAAGTAACTTTATTCTAAAAGAGGTGGAAATTATGACAGAGCAAAAAGAACAACAAGAGAGTAAAAACCAAAAGCATATGTTTCCATCACTTCCGGAAAACATTAATTATATCGAAAATAAGCTCTGTCATTCAGACGATATAAAAAAATTAGATCTCCCTTTTCAAAACGGAAAAGGAACAATCTTATATATCGAATCTTTAGCAGACCCAAATTTAATTCATCAGCTAGCTCTTGAGCCTTTATTGACACGGTCAGATTTACCTTTAGATAAAGCTTTTGCCACATTAAATATGAAAAAAGAAACGAATTTAAATTATGGCGTACAGCTGCTATTACAAGGTAAATCATTATATTTTCATGACCATGTCGATAGCTTTTGTATTTTCGAAACGGCTT
The DNA here is from genome assembly GCF_054062215.1 of Bacillus sp. TE9106W. NCBI lineage: Bacteria > Bacillati > Bacillota > Bacilli > Caryophanales > Bacillaceae > Bacillus > Bacillus sp. TE9106W. The sequence continues at coordinate 116,787 of NZ_JBSSFA010000011.1, read as the reverse complement.
TATCTTTAAAGAGAGATATAACAGAACCTGATAATGAAGGCATTGTACGTGGACCCCATACTGGTTTCGTAGAAGATTTAGCAACCAATTTAGCTTCTATTCGCAAACTCATAAAAAGTCCAAATGTCGTCGTTAAATATTTCACACTTGGTGAAGAAATGCACACGAAAGTGGCAATTGCTTATATGCAAAACATAGCGAATGACGATTTAGTTGCAGAAGTAAAAAGAAGGTTAGAAACGATTAAAACGGATGCACTCATGCCACCAGGTTACATACAAGAATTTATAGAAGATACGTCTTTCTCGCCATTTCCACAGCAATTAAATACAGAGCGTCCAGATAGGACCGCTGCAAATTTAATGGAAGGACGAGTTGCTATTTTTTCTGACGGTGATCCAACAGCTCTTATCGTTCCTGTTACGTTATTTGCTTTCTATCAATCACCAGATGATTATAATAACCGCTGGATTGTCGGTTCTTTCGTCCGAATGATTCGCTTAGTGAGTTTCTTGATTGCTTTTCTCTTACCAGCTATATATATCGCAACCGTAGCCTTTCATCCTGATGTATTGCCGCTCGAACTTGTGTATACAATTAAAGCCTCATTAGAGAAAGTACCACTTCCTCCTATTTTCGAAGCTCTCTTAATGGAGCTAATTTTTGAGTTATTACGGGAAGCTGGTATTCGCTTGCCGAGCCGAGTTGGACAAACAATCGGTATTGTAGGTGGTTTAGTAATTGGTGATGCAATTGTAAAAGCTGGACTTGTTTCTTACACAATGATTATCGTTGTAGCTTTAACTGCAATCTCATCTTTTCTCGTTCCATCAAATGATATGAGTTCAGCAGTTCGGATTCTTCGATTTCCATTAATGCTCCTTGCTGCCATATTTGGATATGTAGGAATATCATTTGGCCTAATTATAACTTTCGTTCATTTATGCCAGTTACATTCATTTCATACCCCATATCTTTCTCCTGTTGCACCGATGCGGATTAAAGATATGAAGGATTCTTTTGTAAGACTACCAATTTGGTCATTTTGGGAACGACCACATGATTCAAAACCGAAAAAAATGCAGCGCCAACATGTAACGAGGGAGGATGAGAACGGTGACAAACACGCAAAATAAAATTTCCCTTGTCCAATTTACCTTTTTCGTTATTCAATGCCAAATCGGAGTTGGTATACTTTCTCTACCGAACCGTCTTCACCCGATAGCAAAAGGTGGCGGTTTGATTTCTGCTCTCATCGCTGGTCTCGCAATTCAAATTATTATTTTACTTATGTGGTTTTTGTTAAGAAGATTTCCTGATGCAACTATGTATGAAATTTCCTCTATAATGTTTGGTAATAAATTCGGAAAACTATTAGGATTTTCATATGTTCTTTATTTTACCCTTATCGGTATGACGGTTATGTTAAATGTTTGCAATGTCATTAAAGTATGGATATTACAAGCAACACCTTGGTATGCCATCCTCATACTATTTACAATAGCTTGTTGTTATGTAGCTTATAATACGTTTAAAGTCATCGTACGATTTTATGTCATGGCCTCTATTCTCATTTTACCTATGGCGCTTTTAATTGCCCTAGGGCTTTCCCGAGCTGATTTTTCTTATATTTTCCCCATTACAGAGGCTGGATGGTGGAATATTATTCAAGCATCGAAAGAAACAATTACAGCCATGTATGGTTTTGAAATTATTCTTATCGCTTTCCCAAAAGTAAATGGGAATTCTCTGGCAAAACTAAAGGCCATTTCTATCGCTAATGGATTTGTAACTCTTTTTTATACGTTTACTGTTTGGATTTGCTTTATCGTATTTAGTCCAAAACAAATTGAACTTATTCCAGAGCCAGTTGCTTACTTATTACGCTCCTTGCATATCGGGATTATAGACCGGACTGATTTACTATTCATTCCAATATGGATGATAACAGTTGTGGCTTCTATTGCGAGTTATTATTGCGTTGCTTCAATCGGAATTGGACATATCTTCAATCTTGCTAATCATAAAAAAGCTGTTCCCATCGTTGGTATTATTGCTTTTAGTATAGCCTTATTTATAGATACACCTGAAGAATTAAAAGTAATTGCAACTTTCACTGATAAGTTCACCTATATTTTCATCGTTGTCCTCCCTCTTTTATTTCTACTTTATTCAGTAATAAGAAAGAAGAAAGGAGAACAGTATGTTCAAAAAAAGAGTTAAATTACTTTTTATATTATGTACTAGTTCCCTCCTTTCTGGCTGTTGGGATCAAGAACCATTAAGGGAGGCAAGGTTAGCTTATAGTCTTGGATACGATATCACTGAAGAAAATAAACTCCAGCAAGCGATTGAACTCGTAAAAAGTTCAAGCGGAGAGCAATCTTCATTCGAAAATGAAATACATTCAGCAACTGGGCATAACATAAGGGATACAAGTGATGCCCTAAAAAAAAATGTGACTGGGAATATTCGCTATTTTAAATATGGTGTTCAATTACTAGGAACCAAAATTCTAAAAAAAGGTATACTACCCTATTTAGATGTCAGTTTTCGGGACCCAACAAACCCAACTGCTTTAGTAAAACTTATTGCAGTAGATGGTGAAACATCCGAGATACTAGAAAAAAAGAAAGTTGGAAATTTACTAATTGGAGATTTTCTAAAGAAAAAAGTGAAAAGCTTAGAAGATATGAGTGTATTTCCAAAAGAAACTTTAGAAACAGCTGCTACAAAAATGTTAGATCCCGGTAAAGACTTTACCCTCCCCTCTATAAAAATAAAAGGAAAAGAAGTAGTTACAAACGGGTTAGCTTTATTTAACAATGATAAATTAACTGGCCATTTACCTTTGAAACAATCTGTTTTATTCGTATTATTAACCGGAAAAATGGGAACAAGTGCCCGTATAACCCAAAAACTTACTAGCGATGAATCAGAAAAGACATCTGATTATTTAACAATGGAAATTAGCAATCGAAAGTTAAAACGAGACTTAAAAATAACAACAGATAAAAAAGGAAATGTTTATGCTCACATTAAGCTTCAATTAAAAGTTATAGCACTTGAAGCTCCGAGAGATAATCTTTACAAAATGGATGAAAGAACAAAACTAAATAAAGAACTGTCTAAACAGCTTACGAAAGAAGCTAAAAAGATAACGAAAAAGTTACAAAAAGCAAACTGTGATGCTTTCGGAATTGGTAGACATCTTATCGCTTATCATCCTGACTTATGGAAGAAAAAAAAGTGGAATAAAGATTATGCAAAAGTAAAGTTTAAACCAGAAGTAGACGTAAATATTTTGTACAGTGGTGTCTTAAAATAAAAGGCTGTATGCCACACGGGCATACAACCTTTTTATTTCGTATATCGATATACAATTGATTCGTATGGTCTTAAGTTAAGTTTTGTAATATCCTTGCTGGAATCTTTATAATTCGACAGTAGTACTTCTTGTTTCATTCCATCTAATTGAACATGAGCTGGTACAGAATACGTTATTTCTTCTCCATAGAAATTATTGATAACAAGTAATACCTCATCATTTACAGTACGTGTATATGCCCAAATCTTAGCATGGTTTTCATCTAAAATAGCATATTCTCCTTCTGTAATAACATCATATGTTTTTCTTAGTTCAATTAACTTTTTATAATGATAAAATACAGACTCTTTATCTTCTAATGCCTTCTCTACGTTTATTTCTTTAAAGTTTTCAGCCACTGAAATCCACGGTTTACTTGTGGTAAACCCACTATTCACATCTTCATTCCACTGCATCGGAGTACGAGAATTATCACGAGATTTTTGTTTTAAAATCTCGATAATCTCTTCTTTCGATAATCCTTCTTCTAGCTTTATATCATATATATTTAACGATTCTACATCGCGATATTGCTTGATAGACTCGAATTTAGGATTCGTCATACCGATTTCTTCGCCTTGATAAATGTAAGGTGTGCCCTGCAACATATGCATAGCTGTCGCTAACATTTTTGCAGACTCATTTCTATACTTCTCATCATTACCGAAGCGTGACACGATACGAGGCTGGTCATGATTACACCAGAATAACGCATTCCATCCTCCACCCTTTTGCATTTCAATTTGCCAATTAGACATAATCTCTTTTAATTTAATGAAATCAAAATTCGCTTTCGTCCACTTATCTCCATTCGGATAATCTACTTTTAAATGATGAAAACTAAACGTCATACTTAATTCATTGCGCTCGGGGTTTGAATATTTAATACAATTATCAATTGTCGTAGATGACATTTCTCCAACCGTAATTACATCTTTCCCTTCAAAAACATTTCGGTTCATCTCTTGTAAATATTCATGAACGCGCGGGCCATCTGTATAATATTTCCGGCCATCGCTTGTTGCCGTACTTCCGTCATCATTTAAGAACTGTTGATCTTTTGAAATTAAATTAATAACATCTAATCGGAATCCAGTTACCCCTTTATCAAGCCAAAAACGCATCATATCATATACTTCTTCACGAAGTTTTTCATTTTCCCAATTTAAATCCGCTTGTGTCTCATCAAATAGATGTAAAAAATATTGCTCTGTCTTCTCATCATATTTCCAAGCAGACCCGCCAAACTTAGATTGCCAATTATTTTTTTCATCACGCCAAATGTAATAATTACGATATGGACTATTTTTATCTTCCTTCGCTTCCTTAAACCACTTATGCTCCGTCGAACTATGATTTACAACGATATCGAGCATAATTTCAATGTTACGTGCCTTTGCTTCTTCTAAAAGCTCTTCAAACTCTTCCATCGTCCCGTAAGATGGATCAATGCTGTAGTAATCACTTACATCATATCCATTATCATTTTGTGGTGATTGGTATATCGGTGTTAACCAAATATAATCTACTCCGAGTTCTTTTAAATAATCTAGTTTCTCTGTAACCCCTTTTATATCACCGGTTTCTTTATTGTAATAGCTATTAAAGCTCTTCGGATAAATTTGATAAACTACACTTTTATGCCAATCCTTCATGTTTAACTTCCTCCTACTTCTGTTTTACTCGTTTTGCAAATAACCACGTTAACATAAATGGGATTACAACTGCGATAATCATTCCGACAATAAACATCGGAATCGATTTCGGAATGATAGAAATAAATGCTGGTAATCCGCCAATTCCGATAGCAGGTGCTAATACACCATTTAACGTAATAAATATAGCTGCAATAGCCGATCCTATAATCGCTGCATAGAACGGGAATTTATTTCGTAAGTTCACACCAAACATAGCTGGTTCTGTAATACCGAAATATGCTGAGATTGCTGATGTAGATGCCATGCTTTTATCATTTTGATTTTTAGAAATCCAGAACATCGCAAGTGCCGCACTACCTTGCGCAATATTAGAAAGGGCGATCATTGGCCAAATGAATGTACCACCGTGCTGTGCAATTAATTGTAAGTCGATAGCAATAAACATATGATGCATACCTGTAATTACAAGTGGTGCATACAATGCGCCAAATAATACTGCTCCAACTACTGGTACTGTTTCATATACACCTACTAATCCTACTGTTAATAAATCTCCAATATGACGTGTAACCGGACCGATAATTCCTAATGCTAACACACCTGTCACAACGATTGTTGTAATTGGTACAACTAATAATTGAATTGCATTTGGTACATGTTTCTTTAAGAAGATTTCCACTTTACTTAATACAAATGCGGCTACTAAAACCGGCAAGATTTGACCTTGGTATCCTACCTTTTCAATTTGAAATAACCCTAAAATATCGAAGTACTCAATCTTTTGTCCATCTAAACCAGTTGCTGCTTTTCCGTAATCCCACGCGTTTAGCAAGGCTGGATGCACAAGCATTAAACCCATAACAATCCCTAATATCGGACTACCACCAAAACGCTTCGTTGCTGACCAACCGACAAGTGCTGGTAAGAATACAAATGCTGTATTCGCCATCATATTAATTAAATCCCAAAGCCCACTTAAGTTTGGATACACATCTAATAAATTTTTACCTTCAAAAAATAAGTCCTTTGCCCCTAATAGATTGTTAATTCCCATTAGTAAACCAGCTGTTACGATTGCTGGTAATATCGGCATAAATACATCTGAAAATACCTTTACAAACTTTTGAGCTGGATTTAACTTTTGATTTCCAGAATCTTTTACGTCAGCTACTGTCGCTTCCTTCATACCTGCAAACGTTATCAATTCTGCATATACTCGATCCACATCTCCTGGACCGATTACAATTTGAAATACCCCAGCGTTATGAAACGCTCCCTTTACTAATGAAACAGACTGTAATTTATCGTTATCTATTTTACTTTCATCTTTTAAAGCGATACGGAGTCTCGTTACACAGTGCGCAGCTTGTTCAATATTGTCTTTCCCACCAATATACTGCAACACTTCCTCTGCTGTTTTACGATAGTCTTTCCCCATATTCTCGTCCCTCTTTTCTTTTTTTGATACCGTTTACAATTACATATTAACTCGTATATATAAGTTAGTCAATACTCGTATATACGAGTTTGTAATTTTTTTATAAAAAAAGAGATGAAACATTTCGTTCCATCTCCTTATTTTCTCCGCGCCACATCCGAAAAATGAAAAATATCTAAGCGGTGACGTGATTCTGTATATTCGAACTGACTTCCATCATAAAAATGCGTAAAGTTTTTCACAACGACAACATAATCTGTTCCATTTAAATCTAAATACTTTCTATCGTCCTCTGTACATGGCTGCACCTCAATTACCCTCTGTGAGTAACTAATAGGAAGACCTAGTTCTTTCTCAATGTATTTATAAATGGACCCCGCTGCAATTTCACTCGTTAATCCAGGGATATACTCCGATACAAAATGATTAATATCCAAAATTACTTTTTCTCCATCAATATTTCGTACGCGTTTAATATGATCTATTTCTGTTTTCTCTTTCACATTTAATAGCTTTGCAATCTCTTTTGTCGCTTTTATTTTCTCTATTTCCACGACTTCTGTAATACAATGGCGCCCTAAACGTTCATTTTCTTCTTGGAAACTTACAATGCCACCAAAGTTGAATTCAATGTTTTTACGCTTTAAAACAAAAACACCTTTTCCGTGTATTTTTTGAACATATCCTCGCTCTTGTAATAAATCTACAGCTTTTCTTACAGTACCACGGCTCGCTTCATACTGCTTCATTAATTCTGTTTCTGATGGGATTTTGCATCCCTCTTTTAATTGTTTATTATCAATAGACTTGCTGATTTCTGTATAAATTTGTTCATACTTACTCATCATCTACAATAACCCCTTGTCACCTTCTAATTCTATATGTATTATAACATGCTACACTCTTCTGCCAATCTCTCACTTATTTTCCAGTATAGGAAAAATACAGGTAAATATTTAATCTCTAAAACGTATTTTTATAAAAATTTTTATATTTTTCTTTTCATTCAAAAAAACATGTAGTATACTAACTTCAAAATCAGAGGAGAAAGGGAGCAAAGAACTATGCTTACTTATACAACAATTGTAGTTACATTTGCACAAAAACATCATCATCATACGTAACCCTTGAAACCTAGCGGAAAAAATTACGCGTAGGTACAAGGGTTATTCCCGTTGTACCTACGCTTTGGCAAAGAGCCATGTAGGTATTTTTTATCTACATGGCTCTTTTTTTGTTGCCAAAAAGCTAGTAAAAAATGATGTTTAAGCAAATCTTACTACAAAGGAGTTAACAAAAATGGAAACGAAAAAATGGGGATTATGGGTTTTAACAGCTTTTGTTATCGGGAATATGGTTGGCGGTGGCGTATTTATGCTCCCAGCAAATTTAGCACAAGTATCAGGTCCAATGGGTTCTACACTTGCATGGAGTATTACAGGACTTGGCGTATTTATGATTGCACTCGTATTTGGAAATTTAGCAATCCGAAAGCCAGAATTAAAAGCAGGGCCACAAAGCTATGCTCAAGCGATGTTCCCTTCAAAAAAAGCGGGTAAAGTTGCAGGATATAGTATGGCATGGGGATATTGGGCTGCGAACTGGGCTGCAACAGCATCTGTTATTATTTCCTTTGCTGGATATTTATCAACATTCTTTCCAGTTTTACAGAGTAAGCAAATTCTCTTTTCAACGAACGGATTTTCACTAGAACTCGGAAAAGGATTAACTTTCCTCGTATGTAGCCTTATGCTATGGGGAATTCAATATATTCTTTCTCAAAATATTGACCGAGCTGGCAATATGAATCTTCTTGCTACCATTGCCAAAATTATCGGATTTACAATGTTTATTGTAATTACATTATTCATTTTCAATGCCTCTAATTTCGGAGACGGTCAAACGTTTATGAATGAAGCAGGACAATCCATTTCGTTAGGTGGACAAATTAATTCAGCTGCTATTGCAACACTTTGGGCATTTATCGGTATTGAATCTGCTGTCATGCTTTCTAACCGTGCAAAATCTCAGCGCGATGTTAAAAAAGCGACTATTTTCGGATTAATTATCGCTCTTCTTATTTACATGTCAATTACTCTACTTACAATGGGAGCTCTCTCTCAAGATGCTTTAAAAGACTCTCAAAAACCGTTAGTAGACGCATTAAATTTAGCAATTGGCAATAAAGGCGCATATATAATGGCTTTACTTGCACTTGTATCTTTATTTGGATCTACAGTTGGCTGGATTGTTGTTAGTTCTGAAGTACCTTACCAGGCAGCAAAAAATGGACTTTTCCCAAAGTTTTTCGCGAAAACAAATAAAAAAGGCAGTCCTTCAAAATCATTATTTATTACAAATGTGATGACGCAAATTTTCTTATTCTCAACGATTTCTGGTACTGTATCAGAAGCTTATAATTTCGCTATCGTTGTAGCAACATTAGCTTATTTAATTCCATACCTTGTTTCGACTTTGTACCAATTCAAATTGGTTATTACAGGAGAAACGTATGATATAATGCCTGGCTCTCGAATAAAGGACGGGATCATTACGACATTAGCATTTGTATACTCTATTTGGGTTATCAAAACGGGAACTGCTGATTTAAAAACGTTCTTCTTAGGAATTGGATTGTTCGTATTAGGTCTTATTCTTTATCCAGTACTAATGAAAGACTCACAAAAAATGAATTAAAAAAGAGAAGCTTCTGGCTTCTCTTTTTTATTAGAAGTCTATAATTAACTTTTCCTTTAACTCTGCTACAGATAAAGGTTTTGCATAATAAAATCCTTGTACATAATCACAGCCCATCGATTTTAATAAGCTTTCTTGCTCTACTGTTTCTACCCCTTCAGCAACTACTGCTAAATTTAAACTATGAGCAATTTCAATAACAGACTTTACAATCGTTCGCTCTGGCTGTGCATGATCATAGTGAAATTCACGAATAAAATTACGATCAATTTTCACTATATCCAATGGTAGTTGTTTTAAATAATATAAGGAAGAATATCCCGTTCCGAAGTCATCTAAAGCAATTAAAATACCCATATTTCTTAATTCTTGTAATGTAGCAATAATATAATCAAAATGACGAACAGCAGTACTTTCCGTTATTTCTAAAATTAAACGATTCGGAGGAAAGCCAGTTCTCTTTAAAATGCTACGTATAGACAAAATAAAACGTTTCTGCATTAATTGTTGTATAGATAAATTCACAGATAACTTTAATCCTTCTTGATAATTTGGCAATGTTTTAAATAAGCGACATGACTTTTCTAATACCCAATCTCCTAATTTTATAATAAGTCCAGATTCTTCAGCTATAGGGATAAACTCCCTTGGGGAAATAGGCCCTTCTTCTGTTGTACAACGTACTAAAGCCTCGATACCAGTATATTTCTTCGTTTTCAAATCAATAATAGGCTGCAACGCCACCTCTAACTCTTCATCACGAATTGCCTTTTGCAAAGCAAATTCAATTTTCATTCTACGATTTATTTTCGCACGTAACTCATCTGTAAAGAAACACGCGGCATTTCTACCTTGTTCTTTCGCACTGTACATAGCTAGATCCGAATTTTTCAATAGCGTTTCTACATCTTGTCCATCTTGCGGATATGAGCACAGTCCTAGACTAGCTGAAATGTATACTTCATGACCTTCAAGCATAAATGGTGCCTGAAAGCATGACAACACAGATGTCGCTAGCTGCCCCATCTCATCTTGTGTATGATTTTTTGTTAACAACACAAATTCGTCGCCACCCAGCCTAGCCAGAACATCTTTCTCTCCTAGCACATAATGCAACCGTGAAGCAACTTCGCTTAAAAGTAAATCTCCTATCATATGACCTAGCGTATCATTTACTAATTTAAAACGATCCAAATCAAAATAAATCATACCAAACTCTTTTTTATCTGCAATCAATTCGTTAACAGTCGTTATTAATTGTAAACGGTTCGGTAAACTCGTTAAAGCATCATGATACGCAAGCTCCCTATAACGACTTTCGCTTAACCGCAACCTCTGTTCTGCTTCTTTCCTACTACTAATATCATTTCGGATTGCAATAAATTGATATGGCTCTCCTTTTTCATTTAAAAATGGAACAATTGTTGTTTTAACCCAATAATTTGTACCATCTTTTGCTTGATTTCGAATCTCACCTCTCCATACTTTTCCGCTCAAAATACGCTTCCATAGCATTTGAAAAAATGTTTTCGGATGATATCCTGAATTTAAAATACGATGATCTTTCCCTATTAACTCTTCTCGTGTATATTTGGATATTTCACAAAACTTATCATTTACATATGTAATAAGACCCTTTCGGTCTGTAATCGCAACAATTGAAGACTCATCTAATGCTAACTTTAAATCTCGCAATGAAGATTCATATAATGCATGACCTCTTTGTTCTAGCATGCCCATCTCTCCTTGCTTCCTATCTGACTAAAACATAACTTGTTTCTTTTTATAGAAATAGAGATATTTCATTTCCTAATAATCGTCCTTTACATAAATCACATTTTGAAATATGTCGATTAAAATAACATAATATTATTTGTAATAAAAAGCAATATAATACCGTTTCAATTATAAATAGTAGTTTCTTATCGCTATAATTAGCTAACTCTATTCAAAAACATATATAAATTTTAATTATTATATATGTTTTTGAATTACAATAACAAAATATTAACATATTTTCCCCTTAATTTTGGAAGTATTTTATAAATAAATACTTTATTAAATAAAAAAAGAGGATAGCCTCTTTTTTTATTTAATACGGATATGGTGTTGGATATAGCACTGGATATGGCGCTGGATAAGTTACTGGGTACGGCGCTGGATAGTAGCCTCCACCTGCTGCACCCGTTAATGCGCCAGCTGTAAGCCCACCTAACACACCTCCAGCAAAACTTCCAGGGAAAAATCCACCGCCCCATGAGCCGCCACCCCAGCCCCATCCACCTCCGTGATGGTGATGATGATCATGGTGATTGTGCCCACCATGGTGGTGATGTCCGCCGTTATGATGGTGCCCTCCATGATGATGATTACGATAATACAATCCGTTATTTTCTATATAATTCATATTTCCCCTCTCCTTTTCCATTTTCTCATCTTAATAGGTATTGTAAGAATAATATGGATCTTGTTGGTAACCTATATAATAGGAAGAATCCGAGTAATACGGATAACCATATCCGCCATAACCAAATCCAGGACTGAGTAATGCTCCTGCTACAAACCCTGGAAAGAAACCTCCACCCAAAAATGGTGAATGTCCAAAACCACCATGAAAACCTCCGTGACCAAATCCTCCAATTGGACGACCATACATTTTATTCACCTTCCTTTTCTCTTTAAAAACGTAACAATACACTGTATGTAGGACAAATGCGGAAAGTATGGGGAAATACCTACATTTTGTAAAAAATAGAAAACACTTTATAATAAAAATGTCACAGTACATCTGCTATTTAGGAAATCTATATTGAGGAAAGATTAGAGGAATTATATAGAAATGAAGAAACCTATCGTCCAATTACTATTAATATTTACAATTGTATCTATCGTTCTTTTCTTATTAAATACATCTTATATTTCGTTATATACATTTGTCGGCGTTCTCTGGTCCATCACAATTGTAGGAATTTCATTCGTTATTTTTATCGAAAATAGATCTCCTCAAAGTACCTTAGCCTGGTTTTTAGTATTAGCACTTCTTCCCGTTATAGGTGTGCTTTTATACTCTATTTTCGGTCGTAGCCGTTGGAGAAGAAAAAAGCATCTTCATCGTTCAGAAGAACAAAGAAAGTTATTCCGTGAAATATTAGAAGGAAGACGACTAGAGTTATCACTCAAAGTCCCATTAAGTGAACGCTCTGTCCATTTAACAGAAGTCGTACAAAAATTTGGAGGCGGGCCTGCAGCAGATAGAACAACTACAAAACTTTTAACAAACGGAGATCAAACATTCTCAGAAATTTTGCAAGCGATCGAGCAAGCAAAACATCATATACATATTCAATACTATATTTATAAATCTGATGAGATTGGTACAAAAGTTGGGGATGCGTTAATAAAAAAAGCAAAATCTGGTGTTATTGTACGCTTCCTTTATGATGGACTCGGAAGTAATACGTTAAGAAGACGTTTTTTACAACCTATGAAAGAAGCTGGAATTGAAATTGTTGAATTTGATCCTATTTTTTCAGCTTGGTTACTTGAAACGGTTAATTATCGTAACCACCGTAAAATCGTCATTGTAGATGGGGAAATCGGTTTTACTGGGGGACTCAACGTCGGTGATGAATATCTTGGTCGTTCAAAAAAATTTCCCGTTTGGCGTGACAGTCATTTAAAAATAGAAGGAAAAGCGCTATATAAATTACAAGCAATTTTTCTAGAGGATTGGCTCTATGCATCTAGTGGATTGAATACTTATTCCTGGGATCCATTTATGAATAGACAATACTTCCCTGGTAAAGAAATTTCAAGTGCAGAAGGTGCTGTGCAAATTGTAGCGAGCGGACCAAGCTCAGATGATAAAAGCATTCGTAATACGTTATTAGCTGTTATGGGTTCTGCAAAAAAATCTATTTGGATTGCTACACCATACTTTATTCCAGATCAAGAAACTTTAACATTATTACGTTTAAGTGCAATATCTGGCATAGATGTACGCATTTTATATCCTGGTAAAAGTGATAGTATTATTAGTGATCAAGCATCTCAGTCCTACTTCACTCCACTTTTAAAAGCTGGTGCCTCCATTTATAGTTATAAAGATGGCTTTATGCATGCAAAAATTGTACTTGTTGATGATAAGATTGCAACAATCGGAACAGCAAATATGGACGTACGCAGCTTTGAATTGAATTACGAAATTATTAGCGTACTGTATGAATCAGAAACTGTTCATGACATTAAACGTGATTTTGAAGATGACTTTAAGCATTCTACTGAAATTAAATGGAACGCTTTCCAAAAGAGAAGTATCAAAAAACGAATATTAGAGTCTTTTATGAGGCTCATTTCTCCTTTACTATAAGCAATCAATGTATTATTGATTGCTTGTTCTTTTATATTTGTCCCCTCTCCTTTTCTTTGCATACCATATTAAAACAAGTTATCATAAGATGTATTACTTTATGAAAATAATGTTAGGTGGGACATACATGTTAGAACAATTTCATATACATGCTGATTTAAAACAGCAGCTTTCTACAATTCACGAAAAGAATAAACAAGAAGCTGGTGAAAATGCACATTTAATCGGTACAAAAATATATAAAGCATCTGATAATAGCATTATCGAAGATGCCATTACAGCACTTCTTCTTGGCAAAAATATTCTATTAAAAGGGCCGACTGGTAGTGGTAAAACAGTATTAGCTGAAACTCTTTCTTCTTTATTCCAAAAACCAATGCATAGCATTAACTGTTCTGTCGATTTAGATGTAGAAGGTATTTTAGGATACAACACACTACACACGAAAGATGGCGCATCTGAAGTTACATTCGTTAACGGTCCTCTTATGAAAGCAATGAAGAACGGCCATTTCCTATATATTGATGAAATCAATATGGCAAAACCTGAAACGTTACCACTTCTTCACGGCGCATTAGATTACCGTAAAATGATTACAAATCCATTTACACAAGAAGTTGTATACGGTGATGATGAGTATCGTGTAATCGCAGCAATTAATGAAGGCTACGTTGGAACAAGTGAACTAAACGAAGCGTTAAAAAACCGTTTCGTTATTATTGAAGTTCCTTACATCCAAGGTGATACATTAAAAGAACTATTATTAGCAGAATCAAAATTAAAAGACGTTGCAACAATTGAAAAGTTCGTTGCATTTGCAAGCGATCTTATGCCTTTAGCTCGTGATGGCCGCGTAAGTGAAGAAGCAGCAAGTATTCGTGGCATTATCGATGCATGTGATTTAGGTGTATATATTCCTGTTATGCGTGCAATTGAACGTAGTATTATCGCAAAATTAAATGATGAAACAGAACAAATGACTGTCCGTGAATTAGCAGAAAGTTATTTCTTTGAGGGATAATTCATGAGACAAATTTTTAGTGACAAAAAAATTGATGCGTCGCTGTTTCTACAAATGGAAAACTTAATGTATGCCCTTCTCAAAGAAGATGATGCCTACCTTGAGTATGGCTATAAAGCATACTACGACGAAATTGAAAAAAAGGTTGTCATTAGTCACTTTTGGGATGATCGAAAAGAAGAGGATACAGTAATCGGATTAAAAAGCGAAGTGTTTTTAAAAGCACTTGGTAATAAACATTACTCGGACATGACTTTAATTCGTTCTTATGCGATTGAATTACAAGAATCACCCTTGAAAAAGTTTTTAACACAATTATTTGTTCTATTAGAAGATTTACGTGTTGAGGAAATCGTAAAAAACTTACGCCCTGGCACAAAGCATGTTTTTAAAAGAAGAAAAGAAATGTATCGCAATTACTTTAGCTCACAAAATGAAATCAATCGCGTTCGTAACTATCACGGTGATCGTCTATTTTGTCTATGCTATCTTTCATTAACGAGCGATAAATATGAAATGTTTAATAATGAATATTTCGAGCAAATTGAAGCTATTCTGCATGAAACATTCCAAGCTCGTAATACGGAAGATATTATGTATATCGTTGAGAAAATTCGCTATCGTTTAGAGGAGCTTCTTGAAAGTGATATGCTTAACAATTATTTCGGACATGCTCCGCTCTACTTATCTGTTATTGCAGATGAGAAAGACAGCCGTCCCGAAAAATTAGCAAATGATGATACGCAAATCGTTGATGATGAGAATAAAAATAAAATGAATGAAAGCTTCTCGACATGGCATCGTGAAAATAAAAACAATGAAAATGAGAACTTTTTACGTTTTGAATTAGAAAGCGGAACAAAAACAAATATGATGGGTGACACTGCCCGCGAATCAGAAGATGGTGATCAAGCACTTGGCTCTGTACAAGGTACTTCTCAAAAAAGTACACAATCCAACTTTGATGGTGCTGATACAGAAGAAGCAAGAGCTTCACACGCTTCTAGTCAAAATGATGGTGCATACGGTAAGTATAACGTTGGTGCTTCTCATACATTTAAAGAAGCTCGTAAATCAAATCCTGATGAGAGAAAGGATTACCAAGCTATTAAATCAGTCGTTAATAAAGATGTAAAAGAATTAAAGAAAATTATCGAAAAAACAATTGAAAATAAAACGAATGCAAATAGTGATAAATATTACGGAAGACTTCGTAAGAAATTCCTTCGTATTTATACTGAAAAGCAGCCGCGCATGTTTTATAAAAAAGGACAAGAATCACAAGAGCTCGACGTTGCATTCCAACTACTAGTGGACTGTTCTGGTTCTATGTATAACAAGATGGAAGAAACGAAAAAGAGTGTGGTTCTATTCCATGAAGCGTTGAAATCTTTAAAAATCCCGCACGCTATTAGCGGATTTTGGGAAGATGCTTCTAGTGCGAAACCTGAAGATAAACCGAACGTTATCCATGAAGTTGTAACGTATAAAAACTCAACGTTACCAAACGTTGGTCCCGAAATTATGCAGCTTCGCGAAGAAGAAGATAACCGCGATGGATATATTATTCGGATCGTTTCTGAAAAGCTTGCAAAAAGACCAGAAAAGCATAAATTCTTACTTGTCTTCACAGACGGTGAGCCTTCTGCACTAGACTATCAACAAGACGGTATTTTAGATACGCATGAAGCTGTCAAACTTGCTCGTAAAAGCGGCTTGGAAGTAATTGGGATATTTATCGAAGAAGGCGAAGCGAAAGAAGCAACTTATCAATTAATGAAGAACATTTATAACCATCACTTCTTAGTTGCAAATCACGCTGAAGATTTGCGTCTGAAGATTAAACCACTATTGAAAAAGTTATTACTGAAGACGATTGAATAGAAAAAACAGGAGCGTTGTCGCTCCTGTTTTTTCTTTCAATCACTTTGTTTCTGGTTGAAACTTGTATGGAATGGCTACTTCTAATAATGCCTCAAATCCTCCATCGTAGAATGGGAATCGTTCATTTGCAATTGCTCTGTCCACCCACTCTATTGCGGAAATTTCTCCTTCATCTGCTGCAACAAGTTCACCTTTTACTACATGCGCTCGGAATGTAAATAATAGTGCATGATTCGTGGATTCTTCAAAGAATTTTTCATTGATCGCAACAAGTCCACCTGCCATAACCGTTAAACCTGTCTCTTCTTTTACTTCCCTTACTAAAGCTTCCTCTAACGTTTCGCCCTTTTCAACTGCCCCGCCTGGCAATGACCAAACATTTTGTTCTACATTATGTACCATTAATATTTTATCTGTTTCTTCGTCATGTATTAGTGCATATACGACATCAACTCTTTGCATGTTGCTTTTCTCCTTCAATTAAAAGGATCGATCCCTAAGAATCGACCCTTCCTATTAATTCATCACTAACTCAGCTGTGATCTTTTTTTTTAACTTAGCCAACATGTCCGTTGTCATTTTGTCTAAATCATATTCTGCTTTAAAGCCCCACTCTTTCATTGCCGCTGTTGCATCAATAGAGTTTGGCCAGCTATCAGCGATTGTTTGACGAGCTGGATCTACAGCGTAGTCCATTGTAAACGTCGGGATGTGTTTACGAATTGATGCTGCGATTTGCTCTGGCTCAAAGCTCATTGCTGTAATATTAAATGCATTTCTATGCACTAGCTTACTTGGATCAGCTTCCATTAATGAAATAATCGCTTGTAAAGCATCTGGCATGTACATCATATCCATGTATGTTCCTTCTGCAATGTATGAGGTATATGCGCCTTTTTTAATCGCTTCATAATAAATTTCAACTGCATAATCAGTTGTTCCGCCTCCTGGAGGAGCTACGTAAGAAATTAAGCCTGGGAAACGTACACCGCGCGTATCAACGCCAAACTTTTGATGATAATAATCACATAGTAATTCTCCTGCTACTTTGTTTACCCCATACATCGTAGTAGGACGCTGAATTGTATCTTGTGGCGTATTATCTTTCGGCGTTGATGGACCGAATGCACCGATAGAACTTGGCGTGAAAAACTTACAGTTTAATTCACGAGCTGCTTCTAATGCATTTACAAGTCCGCCCATATTTAAATTCCATGCAAATAACGGATTTTTTTCTGCTGTTGCTGAAAGTAAAGCTGCTAAATGAATAATTGTATCTACTTCATTACGCTTTGCAATATCATGTAGTTTTTGTCCATCTGTTACATCTAACGTTTCAAATGGACCAGACGTTACTACTTCACTATCTGTTTCACGAATATCTGTTGCAATAACATTTGATGCGCCGTATACATCACGAAGTTTCATTACTAGTTCTGAACCAATTTGCCCTAAAGAACCGGTTACTAGAATTTTTTTCATTTTCCCCACTCCTCATTTGCAAGCTATTCAAAAGATGTCGTTACTTAAATGATGCCTATTTCTTTCCCTACTTTTTCATACTTACGAATTGCTTCATCTAACATTTCTTTCGTATGAGCTGCTGTTGGCATATTACGAACGCGTCCTGTTCCTTTAGCTACAGTTGGGAACACGATAGATTTTGCATATACGCCTTCTTCATTTAGACGTTTACTAAATTCTTGTGTTAATACTTCGTCACCAATAATACAAGGTGTAATTGGTGTTTCACTTTCCCCGATGTTAAAGCCAAGTTCTTTTAACCCTTGTTTTAAATAGCGACCATTTTCCCATAAACGATCGTGCAACTCTGTGCTTTCCATTAAGATTTCAATTGATCTCATGCAAGCCGCTGCATCAGCTGGCGTTAATGCTGTAGAGAATAAGAATGGACGTGAACGAACTTTTAACCAGTCAATTAAGTTTTGTTTCCCTGCTACATATCCACCAATTACCCCAATTGCTTTTGATAATGTACCAATTTGGAAATCAACTTTATCAGACAGACCGAAGTGCTTTACCGTTCCTGCACCTTTTCCAAGTACACCTGAACCGTGTGCATCGTCTACGTATGTCATTAAATCTAATTCTTCCGCAATCTCAACAATTTCTGGTAGTTTTGCAACATCTCCATCCATTGAAAAAACACCGTCTGTAATTACCATTAATTTATTGTAAAGACCTGATTCTTTCGCCGCGATTGCTTTTTGGCGTAAATCTTCCATATCAGAATGTTTATAAACAATAATTTTTGCTTTTGATAGACGACTACCATCAATAATAGAAGCATGGTTTAACTCGTCTGAAAGAATCGCATCATTTTTATCCATAACGGCTGAAATCGCTGCCATATTACAATTAAATCCTGATTGATAAGCAATCGCTGCTTCTGTATGTTTAAACTTTGCAATTGTTTCTTCTAATTTAATATGCAAATCTAAAGTACCGTTAATTGTACGAACCGCTCCTGCTCCAACGCCGTACTTATGAATTGCACCAATTGCTGCTTCTTGCAAACGGCTATCTGTTGCTAATCCAAGATAGTTGTTTGAAGATAAGTTAATATATTCTTTTCCGCCAATTGTAATGATCGGTCCATTTGAACTTTCAAGCGGATCAATTACGTTATAAAGCCCCTTTGATTTTAAATCCTCTAAATTTTCTTCTAAAAATTTCGCAAGTGTTTTACTAGACATCGTGAAGCCTCCCATCGTTCATGTAAGCGAATTATTGTCTTAATAGTTCTAATAATCCCTCTACTAGCTTAACACGTTTTCAGAATTTATTATAGAAAAATAGTTTAAAGTAACCGCTTACAATTCTAGATTATATACGATTCATTACAAGAAATCTATCATTTACTTTTAGCGTTCAACACCCTGTTATTACTTCTTCATTTGAAAGCTTGCAAACGAGCGGAAAGAGAACGAGCTGGCTCGTCGATGATTATTTTAAAACGGGAAAACGCGTTGAACCTTGGATTGATCAAGAAGTTATTAAATATCACCGCACAACGGAAGAATATTTTACACTATTACAACAAGCTGGATTTACAATTACAAATTTAAAAGAAGCTACACCAAATCAAACTTATTTTCAAAGCGCGGAAGAATATGAACGTCGTTTACGTATTCCCCTCTTTCTCTTATTCTCTTGCCGAAAATACAAAAGACGATGATTCCTCATCGTCTTTTTCTTTATCTCATTGCATGAGCAACTTCTTTACGTACACGTCTTCCTTTTCCATGTGGGATACAAAGTGGCGTCCCAAATAACGGATCCGTACTAATTTGACATTCCATTCGGAATACATCACGTACTAGTTTCTCATCTACTACTTCTTCTGGCTTACCTTGTGCATATATTTGTTTATCTTGAATGGCTACAATATTATCTGCATAACGGCATGCTAAATTTAAATCATGTAGTACCATAACAATTGTTCTTTGTTCTGTTTCATTTAATTCGAATAATAAATCTAGCACTTCAATTTGGTGAGTCATATCTAAATAGGTAGTAGGCTCATCCAATAAAATAATATCTGTATCTTGTGCAAGCGTCATTGCAATCCAAGCCCGTTGGCGTTGTCCACCTGAAAGAGCATGCACATCACGCTCAGCAAATTCTGTCATACCTGTTGCTGCAAGTGCATTCTGTACCATTTCCTCATCTTTTTCTGACCATTGCTTCAGCCATGTTTGATACGGATAACGTCCTTGCTTTACAAGTTGTAATACTGTAAGCCCTTCTGGCGCTTGCGGTCCTTGCGGTAAAATTGCCATTTGACGAGCAATTTGCTTCGTTTGCATACTTTGAATGGCTTGATTATCTAACAAAATGTCACCAGTTGTTGGCTTTAATAATCTAGCTAATGAACGCAATAAAGTTGATTTCCCACAACCGTTAGAACCAATGAAGATTGTAATTTCACCTTTTGGAATTTCTAAATTCAACTCATCAATAATAATTGTTTCACCATAAGACAACGTCAAACGTTTCGTCTCCAATGCTTTTTGCATATTCATCTTCCTTTATGAATTCCGACTTTTATAAAGTAAATAAATAAAATAAGGTGCACCAATTGCTGATGTAAATACCCCTGCTGGAATTTCAAGTGGGGTGAAAACTGTACGCCCAATTAAATCTGCAGCAAGTACTAAAATTGCACCAACAATAGCCGCAACCGGGAGTAATGCACCGTATAAAGAACCAACTAGTCTTCGTGAAATATGAGGTGCCATTAAACCGACAAATCCAATTCCACCAGCAAAGGCAACTGCTCCACCAATTAAAGCTGTACTAAGTAATAACATAAATATGCGTGACTTCGTTAAAGGAACACCAAGCCCTACCGCAATATCATCCCCTAGCTCTTGCGCATTTAAATGTCTAGCAGCTATAAACGATATTACCGTTAAAATGAGAACCCACGGCGCAAGTACCATGACATTTTGCCAAGAAGAACCGTAAACAGTGCCTGTAATCCATACATTCGCTTGACTCGCTTGGTAAATTGGCGCTAACAACATAAACAAAGTCGTTGCCGCTTTCGTTAATGCCCAAAAGCCAACACCAATTAAAACAAGACTAATCGGTGATAATCCGTCATTTCTCCATGCAAATAAATATACAAAAAGTGCTACAATCGTTGCCCCAATAAAAGCGGCTAACGGCATATAATGAATGCTTACAGTTAGCGCATTATTTTTATCACTAAATATAGCTAAAAATAACACAACTGCAACACTTGCACCACCTGTAATCCCGATGATATCCGGAGAAGCAAGTGGATTTCGAACGAGCCCTTGTAAAATACATCCTGCTACAGCAAGTGCGATTCCTACAAGGATAGCAATTAAAATACGAGGCATACGAAACTTATTTACAACCATATTTGACATCGCATCGCCATTTCCAGTAATCGCTTGCCATACATCATAAGGAGCAATTTTCATGTCTCCCATACCTGCACTCGCAAAAAATAATCCAATTAAAACAACTAGTAAACTGAATAAGACGAGACAAGCTCGTTTATACATTAAAAACGAGAGCTCGCCTTTTCCTATACGGAACGGAATATACTTCTTCATTTGCTAAGCCCTCTCTTACGTGCAATATAAATAAAGAATGGGGCCCCGATAAATGCTGTCATAACCCCTACTGGTACTTCTTGCGGCATAATGACATATCTTGCTGCTATATCAGCTAAGATTAATAGTATTGCACCTAACAAACCACTATACGGTACTCTCCATCTGTGATCGACTCCAACAAGAAATCTGGCAAAATGCGGGGTAACAATACCAATAAATCCAATCGGACCAGCGACCGCAACTGAACCACCAGATAACAGGACAATAATAAGTAGTACGAATGATTTCATTAAAATCGTTCTTTGACCAAGTCCTTTTGCAACGTCTTCCCCCATCATTAATGTATTTACTTTCCCTGCCATCATAATAGATGCCATCCAGCCTATTAATAAATACGGGAATACTGATTGTAAAATTTCTAACTTTCTTCCTTGCACAGATCCGGCAAGCCAAAATAATACTTCTTCAAGCGCCTTTTCATTTAACACAAGTAATCCTTGTGTTAATGATGAAAATAACGCACTAATTGCCACCCCTGCTAACGTTAATTTAAGAGGCGTTGTCCCCTCTTTTCCTAAAGAACTAGAAGCAAATACAAGTACAGCTGCAATTGCTGCCCCTAAGAAGGCAATCCACGTGAAAGCTGATAATGATGTCACGGAAAAAATAACAATTGCTACAACTATGAAGAAAGCAGCACCTGAATTTAATCCAATAAAATCTGGAGAAGCAAGTGGATTTTTCGTTAAAGTTTGCATAAGACAACCTGCAATGGCTAAACTAGCACCAACACTTGCTGCAATTAATGCTCTTGGTAGACGCACATTTTGAATAATAATATGTTCATTGGAACCATTAAAATGAAAAAAAGCATCTAACGCTAATTTCCAGCTCGTATTTGTATATCCGAAAATAATACTTCCCCAAATACAAGTAATGACTGCAATGATCCCAACAAATAATCCAATCCATTTTGCTCGATTTGTTTTTAATAACATGCAGCGTTTTCCCTTCAATGTATAATGATACGTTGTAAGTGTATTTCAACTTAATTCTCATTGTCAACGGAAATGAGAATTATTTTCAACCATATGTATTGACAATCATAAGATAAAAGCTTAATATCATGCTTGCTATTGAAAAAAATTCTCACTATGTAGGGGGTACATAATGAATTTCATGCGAAAGAAATCGTTTACAGTATTTGTATTTTTATTAGCCTTTTCACTACTTTTAAGTGCTTGTGGAAAATCAAATACGAAAGAAGAATTAAAAGAAGATACGAAAAAAGAAATGATTCCTGTGGAACATGCAATGGGTAAAACAGAAGTTCCTGCTAATCCAAAACGTGTAGTCATTTTAACAAATGAAGGTACTGAAGCTTTACTTGAATTAGGTGTGAAACCAGTTGGGGCTGTAAAATCTTGGACTGGTGATCCATGGTATCCACATATTAAAGATAAAATGAAAGATGTAAAAGTTGTTGGTGACGAAGGACAAGTGAACGTAGAAACAATCGCTTCTTTAAAACCAGACTTAATTATCGGTAACAAAATGCGTCACGAAAAAGTGTACGAGCAACTAAAAGCAATTGCACCTACTGTGTTCTCTGAAACATTACGCGGTGAATGGAAAGATAACTTCAAGTTTTATGCAAAAGCATTAAATAAAGAAAAAGATGGTCAAAAGGTTTTAGCTGATTACGATAAACGTATGAAAGATTTAAAAGCCAAACTAGGTGATAAAGTAAATCAAGAAATCTCTATGGTTCGCTTCATGCCTGGTGATGTTCGTATTTATCATGGTGATACATTCTCTGGTGTTATTTTAAAAGAACTTGGATTTAAGCGTCCTGGCGATCAAAATAAAGATGACTTCGCAGAGCGTAACGTATCTAAAGAACGTATTTCTGCAATGGATGGTGATGTATTATTCTACTTCACATTCGATAAAGGAAACGAGAAAAAGGGCTCTGAATTAGAAAAAGAATATATCAATGATCCTCTATTTAAAAATTTAAATGCAGTGAAAAATGGTAAAGCATACAAAGTTGACGACGTTATTTGGAATACAGCTGGTGGTGTAATGGCTGCTAACCTACTATTAGATGATATCGAAAAACGCTTTGTTAAATAATATTTCCCTAACCAGCTCCCCTTCTATGGAGCTGGTTATTTTTCAATTCACTTAAATGTCACATTATTTCATTTTGTATTTTTATTCCCAATATGTTATATTATAAAAGTAAATAGAATATATTTTCTCTATATCAGAATAAATATTTTAATCTAAATTTTCTGATTAGTCACTATTTTATTTTCTTTTAGAATTCAATTATTACATTTGAAAACGCTTATCATCTTGTTTTCAGGGCAAAATACAGTAACGGTCGAAGTAAAATAGAACTTTTTTAGAAATTTTCTTTCTATTTCCATATAATTCTATTGACTTCTAAATATTTTGTAAATTAAAATGATTACATAAATATCCGTTATACAGGATTAGGGGGAAACAAAAATGGATGCAGCTTTAAAATTAGACAAAGCTGGAGAGCAACAATCACCAAAAAAACATCCACCAGGGTTATACTTGTTGTTCTTTACAGAGGCATGGGAAAGATTTAGTTATTACGGAATGCGTGGCTTATTAGTTCTTTATTTAACAACGAGCTTAGTAAGCGGCGGTTTAGGATTTGATAAAGCAGTTGCAGTTCAAATTTACGGTATTTTCACAATGTTAGTATACTTCACACCAATTATTGGTGGTTGGTTAACTGACCATTTCATTACGAAACGCCATGCCATTACTATTGGTGGTATCATCATGGCAATTGGTAACTTTGTACTATTCTCAATGAACACAAAAACTGGACTATTTTTAGGATTAGGATTATTAGTTATTGGTAACGGATTCTTCAAACCAAATATTTCGACTTTATTAGGTCAATTATATAGCGAAAATGATTCTCGTCGTGATAGTGCCTTCACTATCTTCTACATGGGAATTAACTTAGGAGCTCTTATCGCTCCATTCATTTGCGGTTACTTCGCAGATTATAGATACGGTTTCTTAACAGCTTGTATCGGTATGATCATTGGACAGCTTGCTTTTAACTTCTTAGCCCCTCGTTACTTAGGGTCTATCGGAACAACTGTTGTAGGGAAAAAATCTAAAGAAAAAAATGCAAAAGCAATCGAGAAAAAACCTTTAACAACACAAGAGAAAAAACGTACTGCTGCAATTTTAATTTTAACTTGTTTCGTAGTATTCTTCTGGGCAGGATTTGAGCAAGCTGGTAGTTCTTTAACACTTTACACAGATAAATTTGTGGATCGTACAATTGGTGGATTTACAATTCCAACACCTTGGTTCCAATCTGTAAACCCACTATTCATTATCTTACTAGCATTACCTGTTTCTGCATTATGGATTAAACTTTCAAAAACAAAAAATGGTGATTTGAAAATCCCAACAAAAATGGCATTTGGTATGATTTTACTAGGGATTGGCTATTTAGTTTTAACTTTAGCTGTATTAAAAACTGGTAGCGACGAAGGCAATATTACAATGAAAGCAAACTTACTATTCATTGTATTCACTTACATGTTCCATACAATTGGTGAATTATTCTTATCACCAATCGGATTATCTATGGTAAGTGCAATCGCTCCTGTTAAATTAGCATCATTATTAATGGGTGTATGGTTAGCTGGTACTGGCTTTGCAAACTTACTAGCAGGACAATTAGCTGCTTTCACTCAATCTTTAGGATATTTAGAAGTATTCGCAAGTATCGGTGTTATCGTAATCGTACTCGGATTAGTACTTCTTATGTTCTCTAAGAAAATTGCACATATGATGGAATAAATAAGAAGACGCTTCTAAATATTAGAAGCGTCTTTTCTATTACTTCTCCTCTAAAGCCGTCACGTTCACGTGAACGCTTTCTCCAGGATTAGATACATCATACACTTGAGCAACTCCACTCTGCTCGTCACAGCTCTCAATCCATACCGGTACGCCTTCATATGTAACGTCGATTCTACTTGAAGAAGATAAAATTTGTTTCACACGTTTTACATCCATTCTACTATCCCTCCTTTTACTTATTACACTCCTTTCTATCTTTTCTTTTCCTTTTAGAATATATTCCATATAGCAACATTTTAATGGTTAGCCTTTTTTCCTTACATATTAACATTCTTTCTCATATCACCTTTCTAACAAATAAAAAAAGACGTATATCCCACACGTCTTTTTCCATAATATTCAAATTTTAAGAAAATAATGTTTTTACTACTTCACTTACTTTATCATTATGAATTTGATAATACACTTCTAATCCTCGTCTTTCAAAGCGTACTACTTTATTTTGTTTTAATTTTGTTAAATGTTGCGAAACTGTTGATTGTGGAATTTCTAGCACTTCCTGTAATTGTGTTACATTACAAGTTCCACGTTGCATTAATTCCATTACTAGGCGTAGACGTAATGGAT
Organism: Bacillus sp. TE9106W; assembly: GCF_054062215.1. NCBI lineage: Bacteria > Bacillati > Bacillota > Bacilli > Caryophanales > Bacillaceae > Bacillus > Bacillus sp. TE9106W. The sequence goes on along the minus strand of NZ_JBSSFA010000011.1, from coordinate 90,742 downwards.
GCGCTAACGCTCTTAACATTTGTACATCTTCTTCTGAAATACGACATTCAAATTGATTTTGGCTCATAAAGTTCCCCTCATTTTCGTTTTTATTTTCTTTTTATTTATTTATATATCTGTTCTTATATTTCCTGTTACGACATAACTTTATCAACCTATAAAGCTGAAAATTTTTTCCACCTTAACCAGCAAAGAACTCAGGAAAAATTCCTTGCTGATTTTGAATATTATACTATATGATATAACGAAAAAGCAAAATAACGGGCTGCAAATACTTTGCTTGCAAACGTTGTTTTATCAGGCTTTTTGTTATATTTTCACCTCATTGCAACGTACAGTAATTATATTGTAAAATACCGTCTATAATTGATAACCTATCGTAACGTTTTGGGGTTATATTTAACCTCTTTGTTATGCTAAAAGGAATTTTCAGTAAAAAGAGATATCATAACATTAAATTTTAACTTATTGCTTTTTAAATAGTATTCAATAGCTTAAACTGTGATGAAATCCTTCCTATTAAATGTATTTATTTCCCCTTTCTTACTTGATCAAATGAGGCAAGCTGTACCAACCTAGCAAATATTACATACTTCAACATACTTTCTCATATTCGATACAAAGACGGTCTCTACTATAGAACTGTAGGATCAATAATGTATAAACAACTGAAAGAAAAGAATATGCAAATAATTTATCCCGCCCACTCAAATAGACTTGGGTGGGCTTTTTGTCTACTTTATGAACAAAACGTTTCTTTTAACACTATTATGGAATAATTATACTTTTTCACGTTGACAATAGTGTTGAAGAAGAATATACTAAGCATGTAAGTTGATTGTGAATAGTTTCACAAATAATGTGAATTTCTTCACATAAAATAGATAGGAGTTGTCATTATTATGAGTACTTGGACACAAATTTATGACCCATTAAACAATATTTGGTTATCTGCTCTAATCGCAGCACTTCCAATTTTCTGCTTCATCATTTGTTTAATGGGACTAAAAATGAAAAGTTATATCGCTGGTCTTTACAGTGTGATTGTCGCTATTATTCTTGCTATATTCGTTTATAAAATGCCAGCAACAGTAGCTGTAGCATCTGCTGGATTCGGTATTTTATCTGGATTTTACCCAATATGTACTATTGTTATCGCAGCAATTTTCCTTTACAAATTAACTGTTAAAACAGAACAATTCAACATCATTCGTGATAGCATTTCAAGTATTACAAATGATCAACGTTTACAAGTATTATTAATTGCTTATTCTTTCGGTGCTTTCTTAGAAGGCGCAGCCGGTCTAGGTGTTCCAGTTGCTATTACAGCTGCACTACTTGTAGGTATGGGCTTTAACCCATTAAAAGCAGCAGGTATTTGTTTAGTAGCTAACATCGCTGGTGGTGCTATGGGTGCTATGGGTATCCCAGTTACAGTACCAGCACAATTAACTGAACTTGATGCATTAACTATCGGTCGTCAAACTGTTCTTATTTTACCATTCATTAGTATTGTATTACCTTTCTTACTTGTTTCAATGGTCGATGGAATTAAAGGTATTAAAGAAACTTGGCAAGGTATTCTTGTAAGTGGTATTTCTTTCGCAATTACTCAGTTCGTTGTAACTTACTTCTTAGGTGCAGAACTTACTAATATTTTCGCAGCCGTTGTAAGTATGATCTCTCTTGCATTATTCTTACGTGTTTGGCAGCCAAAATCTTCTACTAAAGAAGAAAAACAAGAAGAAAAAGAATCTCATACATTCAATCAAATTTTATATGCTTGGTCTCCATTCGTATTCTTAACTGCTTTCGTAACAATCTTTAATTTAAAACCAATTAAAGCGTTATTTGCTCCGGATGGTGCACTAGCAAACTTAGTATTTAACATTCAATTCCCTGGTCTTCATAATGCTGTTATGAAAACTACACCAATTACAAAAGCTGATACACCTTTCGCAGCTGTTTTCAAATTTGATGTATTCTCATCTACAACTACTGCAATCGTATTAGCAATTATCGTTTCACTTATCGTGTACCGCGTTAAAGGTAAAATGGTTAAAGAATTAATGGTTGAAACAATGAAAGAGCTAAAAGCTCCAGTATATACAATCTGTAGCGTTATCGCGTTAGCTTACGTAGAAAACTACTCTGGTATGTCATCTACACTTGGACTTGCATTCTCTTCTACTGGTAATGCATTCCCAATTCTTTCTCCAATCTTAGGATGGATCGGCGTATTCATTACAGGATCAGTAGTATCAAGTGGTTCATTATTCGCACCGCTTCAAGCAGTAACTGCAGATCAATTAAACATCGTTCCTTCTACTCTTGTTGCCTTAAACGTAGTAGGTGGTACAATGGCAAAAATGGTTTCACCTCAATCTGTAGCAGTTGCTTGTGCAGCAGTTGGACTAGTTGGTAAAGAATCTGCCCTATTTAAAACAGCAATGAAATACAGTTTAATCTTCTTAGCTATCATTAGCTTACTTCAATTAAACGCTGTATTTAATATCTTTTAAAAATAAAACACCGATCCAAATGGATCGGTGTTTTTCACATTACATCTTCTTATCCTTTAATAAAGAAGCACCAGCAATTTCAGGATGCGTCATTTCGAATGGATCTAAAATAATATCCAATTCTTCTTCTGTCAGTACACCATGTTCTAAACATAACTCCCTAACAGATTTTCCTGTTTCAATCGCTTCACGTGCAATGCGAGATGCTGCTTCATAACCAATATGAGGGTTAACTGCTGTAATAATTCCAACACTTTTCTCAACATATTGCTTCAGCAATTCTTCATTTGCTGTAATTCCTTTAATACAATATTCACGGAATACACGGAATCCGTTATTCATAATACTAATAGATTGAATTAAATTAAATACAAGCACCGGCTCCATTACGTTGAGTTCCAATTGTCCGGCTTCTGACGCTAAGCAAATTGTATGATCATTACCAATTACTTGGAAAGCCACTTGATTAATTACTTCTGCCATAACAGGATTTACTTTACCCGGCATAATAGATGAACCTGGTTGGCGAGCTGGTAATTGAATTTCCGCCAATCCAACACGTGGACCAGATGCCATAATACGAAGGTCATTCGCAATTTTAGACATATTCATCATGCATACTTTTAATGCTGCAGATACTTCTGTGTATGCATCTGTATTTTGCGTTGCATCAACCAAATGCTCTGCACCAACAAGTGGGAATCCGCTAAATGTTCGCAAGTGTTTAACCACTTGTTCAATGTACGTAGGGTTTGCATTTAATCCCGTACCAACAGCTGTCGCCCCCATATTCACTTCATATAAATGTTGGCGAGACTGTTTAATTCTTTTTATATCACGCGCAAGCACTCGGCTATACGCTTCAAATTCTTGACCAAGACGAATCGGCACAGCATCTTGTAAATGTGTACGTCCCATTTTAATGACGTGATCGAACTCTTTTGCTTTTGCACGAAAAGCAGCATGAAGTTCTTCCATTGTAATAAGAAGTTCTTCTAACATCATAAGAGTTGCAATATGAATCCCCGTTGGAAACGCATCATTCGTTGATTGAGCCATGTTTACATGCGTATTTGGGCTAATTTTTGCATACTCGCCTTTTTCATATCCCATACGTTCTAACGCTCGATTAGCGATTACTTCGTTTGTATTCATATTAATAGAAGTTCCAGCACCGCCTTGGATTGGATCCACAATAAATTGATCATGGAACTTTCCATCAACAATCTCTTGCGCTGCCTCCGCAATTTCATGTCCAATATCTTTCGCTAAGTATCCAGTATCCATATTTGCAAGTGCCGCCGCTTTTTTCACAATTGCCATTGCCGTAATGAGTGACGGATGAATGCGATATCCTGTAATCGGGAAGTTTTCTACAGCGCGTAATGTTTGTACACCGTAATAAGCTATACTTGGTACTTCCTTTTCACCTAAAAAGTCTTTTTCTATACGTATATCCTTCGTTGCTATCATTTTCATCACCTATACTTTTCATTCTAAATCCCTATTTAAAAAATTCGCCCTCTAAAAACACGAGTATCATGCAGAAGAATTTTTCAGTGTCCACCTTCACTATATAGCACCTTTTTTGAAAGCGCAAACATTTAATTTTCTATATATAACTTTTATAGAAAATCATTCTTCTACCTTCTTTATTTCCACTCGTTTAATTTGATGCATATCTTTTTCCAGAACTTTAAAAGAAAAGCCGTGTTTCTCAATAATATCTCCTTCAGCAACGATTTGCTTTTGTACCATAATCCAGCCACCAATTGTATCTACATCATCAGCGATTAAGTGAATGCCAAATAAATCATTCACTTCACTAATAAGCACTTTTCCTTCTACAATTTTACACCCTTCACTTATATGCTCTATAGGCGGGTGTTCATCTTCATCGTATTCATCTCGGATTTCTCCAACAATTTCTTCTAAAATATCTTCTAATGTAACAATCCCTGCTGTACCTCCGTATTCATCATACAACACAGCTAATGGAATATGTTTTCTTTGCATTTGTAATAGCAAATCATGTATAGGAATATTTTCTAACACTTCAATAACTGGTCTTGTATATGGCGTAATGGAGCATTCCTCGTCCCGATTACCATCCATATAACGAATAAATAAATCCTTTACATTAACCATCCCAATGATTTCATCTTTATCTTCACCAAATACAGGATACCTCGTATATTTTTCTTGTGCGATTATTTTAATATGTGTTTCAAATGGTTCGTCCTCATATAAACCTATAACTTCCGTACGAGGCACCATAATTTCCTTTGCTACTCTATTATCAAATTCAAAAATATTATTTACATATTTAAATTCCCTTTGATTAATCTCTCCACTCTCATAACTCTCAGATAAGATTAATCGTAATTCTTCTTCTGAATGAGCTACTTCATGTTCAGAAGCTGGATGTAAACCGAATAACCCTGTTACAAGCCTTGCCGAACCGTTTAAAGCCCAAATAAACGGATACATTATTCGGTAAAAGTAAATAAGTGGCTTCGATAATAATAAGCTAACTTGCTCCGCTCTTTGTATGGCGAACGTCTTTGGAGCAAGTTCACCAATAACAACATGTAAAAACGTAATAACTGCAAAAGCAATAATAAATGAAACGGTACTTGCAATTGCAGGAGATAAGTTTAGTTTTAAAAACAACGGCTCAAGTAAATGTTTTATAGTCGGCTCGCCTAACCACCCAAGCCCTAAAGCGGTAATTGTAATACCTAACTGACATGCTGATAAATACTCATCTAAGTTCGAAGTTACTTTTTTCGCTGCCAATGCTCCTCGTCGTTTTTCACTAACGAGTTGATCAATACGACTGCTACGCACCTTAATAATTGCAAACTCAACAGCTACAAAAAATGCTGTTAATCCAATAAGGATGGCTACCATCAGTAATTTTAAAATATCCACATATACCCTTTAGCTTTCTTAGCTAAAGTTACACCTCCTTTTAAAAAGAAGTTTCACTTTAGTTTCTTCATTTACTCAAAAGCAACCCTATATAAAATTCACCAATTTCAAACCTCATACAATTCTAACGGTAGACCGTCAGGGTCTTGGAAAAAAACAAATTTTTTCCCGGTTATCTCATCAATACGTATCGCCTCAGTTTCAACGCCACATTGACTTAAATGTTGCACGGCTTCTTCTATATTTGTAACAGCAAATGCTAAATGCCTAAGTCCAGCCGCTTCTGGGAAGCTCGGGCGCTTCGGCGGATCCGGAAATGAAAATAATTCAATTTGATACTCTTTTCCTACACATAAATCTAACTTATAAGAATCTCTTTCCTTTCTATATACTTCATTTATCGCTTTAAAACCCAATATCCTAGTATAAAAATCCTTTGACACTTCATAATTCGAACAAATAATTGCAACGTGATGCACTCTACTTATATTCATGACTTCTTTATTCCTTTCTTTACCAATGATGCATATTCTCCCTTGAAATGAAAAACATATATAGCAGAATATCTCTTTTAGGGGGCTTACTATGAAATTTATTACTTTTTTCTTAGGACTTATCGTCGTCTTCTTCCTTGCTTATATCGCTAGTAACAATAAGAAGCATATTAAATTTAAACCTATTTTCATCATGCTTCTTATACAGTTAATTTTAACCTATTTATTATTAAATACAGAAATCGGTCTCATACTTATTCGGGTCATCTCCAGTTTGTTTACAAAGCTACTCGATTATGCTGCTGATGGTATAAACTTCGTATTTGGCGGCCTTGCCAATAAAGGTGAAATGCCCTTTTTCCTTACTGTCTTATTACCAATTGTCTTCATTTCCGTCTTAATTGGTATACTACAACATTTCAAAATACTACCATTTTTTATTCGTTGGATCGGTTACTTCCTTAGCAAAATAAATGGTCTTGGGAAATTAGAATCTTATAATGCTATCGCCTCTGCCATTGTCGGCCAATCAGAAGTTTTTATTACAGTCAAAAAACAATTAGCTCAAATTCCAAAACACCGTCTTTATACACTTTGTGCCTCTGCCATGTCAACCGTATCTATGTCTATCGTAGGTGCCTATATGACAATGATTGAACCTAAATATGTAGTAACCGCACTCGTTCTCAATTTATTTAGTGGTTTTATTATCGTACTTATCATTAACCCTTACGACGTTAAAGATGACGAAGATATTTTAGAGATTAAAGGCGAAAAGCAAAGCTTTTTTGAAATGCTTGGAGAATACATTTTAGATGGCTTTCGCGTAGCTATCGTTGTCGGCGCTATGCTTATCGGATTCGTCGCATTAATTAGCTGCATTAATGATCTATTCCTCATTATATTCGGCATTACTTTCCAACAATTAATCGGCTACGTCTTTGCGCCTGTTGCATTCCTTATCGGTGTACCAAGTTCTGAAATTGTCGCGGCTGGTAGCATTATGGCAACGAAGCTTGTAACGAATGAATTTGTAGCAATGATGGACCTTAGTAAAATCTCTAATAGCCTTTCTCCCCGTACAGTTGGTATTATTTCTGTTTTCCTCGTTTCTTTTGCCAACTTTTCTTCTATCGGCATTATTTCAGGTGCGGTAAAAGGATTAAACGAAGAACAAGGAAACGTTGTTGCAAGGTTTGGCCTTAAATTACTATATGGAGCTACTCTCGTTAGTATTTTATCTGCAATTATCGTAAGCATTATGTTGTAATTAGGTAAAATTTTATCATTTTCTTATCCCTATCTTTTGTATACAATAACGAATAGGTGTCTTATAAAATGAAACTTTAATCAGATTCGGCTATCCCTACTCTCATTATTAGCCTTCACCAATTGGGTATTTACCGGATAAATAATCAAGACATCTATTTTTTATACATGTACAATCGCTTTTATTTAGCGTACAATATTTTTTATGTATTTAAATGCGCTTCTAGATGTATACACTTTGATAGTTTTAAAGGAGAAAAAATGATGAAATCCGATATGAACAAAGATACTCGAGCCAAAAAAGGACGCTCAAAGAAAAAACGTCTACTTTGGTTCCTTCTTATTCCATTACTGATTATAGCACTTGGAGCAGGGGGATACTCCTTCCATATATACAGTAAAGCAAAATCAATTTTAAGTAATGCCTATTCTGAGCTGGGTCGCGGAGATAAATCCAGCAAACGTGAAAAAGCCGTTAAACCTATGACTGACAACATTTCCATACTTATTATGGGTGTTGATGAAAGTGATATTAGGGACAAGAATTATGGGAAAGCAACTCGTACAGATGCACTATTACTTGCCACAATTAATAAAAACGATAAATCTGTTAAACTTGTTAGTATTCCACGTGACTCACGTGTCTACATTAAATCACGTGAGAAATACGATAAAATTACACATGCGCACGTATTCGGTGGTGTGGACAGCACGATTGATACCGTAGAGAACTTTTTAGATGTCCCAGTTGACTACTATGTAAAATTCAACTTTAAATCATTTATCAAAATTGTTGATTCCCTTGGTGGTATTACTGTCGATGTTCCAGTTGAATTCACAGAACAAAATAGTAAAGATGAGGCTGATGCAATTCACCTTAAAAAAGGACGTCAACATTTAAATGGAGAAGAAGCACTGGCACTAGCTAGAACTCGTCATATCGATAGTGATTATATGCGAGGTCAACGTCAACAACTTGTTTTAGAAGCTATTGCTGAAAAGGCATTATCTCTTAATTCCATTAATAAAATCGGTGGTCTATTAGACGCTGTTGATAAAGACTTAAAAACAAATTTAACTTTTGATGATATGATGACAATTGCAAAAAATTCAATGGGTTCAAACTTAAAAATGGACAAATTGCAAGTAGAAGGTACTGATAAATATATAGGTGGTATTTATTATTACGTTCCAAATGAAAAAAGCGTCAATAATATATCGACAACACTACAAGAACATCTCGGTGTTACGAATAAAAATGAACATAAAAAATTATAATAAAAAGGCTGCTAGAACTTTCTAGACAGCCTTTTTATTATAATTTTCAACATATTTTTCATGCATATTGTGACAAAAAGAGACAATTATTACAACAGTGTAACATTTTTTATAAAAACATTACACACATAGTGAAAATAATAGTATACTAGTACGTACATAATGTTATTTTCATCATTTTTATACAAAAAATGTAATACATATATTTATACAAAAATTTCTGGGGGGAAATAAATGAAGCTAAGTAAAATACTGATCGGTTCTGCAATTGCTGGAGGCATATTACTTTGTGTAGGCGGTGTTAGTGGATATCAATATGTATCCAAACTAAATAATCAATTAGATACTACTGCATTACCAAATACTACATTTGAAGGTATTTCTCTCGATGGAAAAAATAAAAAAGATATTCAAGCCATTATTAATCAAAAAATAACTGAACTAGATCAAAAATCACTTACGTACATATTCCAAAATGATAAACAAACTTATACATGGAAATATTTAGGGATAAATTATAAAGAAAAAGATATTATCGACAAAATCTTTAAAGAGCAAGAAGGAAACGCAATGAATCGTTACAAAATGCGAAAGCAGGCTGAAAACGGTGAATTAAAACGCGACTATAAATTAACCCCTCAATTAAATACAACTGCTTATGAAAGCTTTATGAAGGATAAATATAATGAAACATTAAAAAATCCTGTTAATGCAGAATTAAGTATTGAAGGCACTACAGTAAATATTAGCCAAAGTCAAAATGGAGAAAAAATCGATAAAGGAAAGCTAACTGATTTAACGAAACAGGCCATTACTTCTGGCACATCTGACATTACGTTACCAGTTACACTATTAAAACCTGAACGCTCTACAGAAGATATACAGAAAATGGGAATTAAAGAAGTAATCGCTGAATATTCGACTCCAATGGCTGGTCGTAACGGGAATCAATCCTTTAACGTAAATAAGTCAGCTAATACTTTAAGTGGCGTTATTGTCGCACCTGATGAAACGTTTAGTTTTAATGGCCGCGTTGGCGTAACGGATGCTGCACATGGTTATAAATCCGCAGCCGTATATTCACAAGGTAAGGTTATACAAAGTGCAGGCGGAGGCGTTTGCCAAGTTAGTAGTACTTTATATAGCGCAGCTTTAAGAGCAGATTTAGGAATTGTTTCTCGAAGCAATCATTCTATGCCCGTAAATTATTTACCACTTGGGCAAGATGCAGCAGTGGCAGATTATGGTCCGGATTTAAAATTTAAAAACAATACAGGCAATCATATCTATATTCAAGCATTTTCAAATGGAGGTAGTATTACTACACGTATTTTTGGTACAAATACTGGTAAAAATGTTGAAGTTTCTTCTCAAGTAATTAGTAGGACTAATGATAAAATAACAGCAGTTACGTATAAAAAAGTAACACAAAACGGTGAAGTAATATCTAATGGCCAAATTTCAAAAAGCGTATATAAAAGTGCTCCAAAACAATAAGACACCATTAAAAGAACACATTTCAAAAACAAAAAAGGCGTGAGTAGATCACGCCTTTTTCTTTTGCAATAATACTAAAAAGGTTGTAAGATGATCTTTCGTTTCTTCTAAAGACCACATACGATTTCCTTGCTTCGCAGCTAATACGCACGCCTCTTCCCAGGCATCCTTTTTCTCCATATATAATAATTCATCGCGTAATTTCAAAACAATTTCTTCATCTTCTTGCTCTATAAACTCTTCCATCACGCCTACTATTTCATCTTCATGGATGCTTAACGTACAGTACGATTTGAGAAAATATTGTAATGTCGTATACATATTTACTCCCCCTTCTTATTTATCAGATGGATAAGAAGTAATAATCTTATACCCTAAATCTCCTGACTTATCTCTTGCTAAAACAGTAACTGTTTTTACTAACTTGTCTTTTACATTCATATTTTTCTTTATTACCGTTTTTCCAACCGGGAATGAATGAGTTGTATTTAATACGAGACGAGCCTCTTTAGAATTTTTTAACCAATCTTGAATTTCCTTATCATGCTGCTTCAAACTATCTTTTACAGCTTTCGTCGCTGTTTCCTTATCATAGTATGTACTTGCTGCTGATACTTTATCTGTCTTCAAGCGATTCTTCAAATCCTCTTCTGATTTGCCTACATGTCTTTCAATCGTATGACCATTTTTAGGTGGTCCTTCCATTTCATCTAAAATATTATCACTAATTTTTTCTACTGATGTCGATTGATTCCCTGTTTGTTTCTCTGTTTTTTGTTCTTTTCCTGCACATCCACTTAAGATCAGCATTAGTGCCATTAAACTACTCAAGAAAAGACTACTTATTCGTTTCATCATATCACCTCTTTCATGATTATTATCGTAACTCCACTAAAAGTCAATTTCACACTGAAAAAACATACACATTTGTTAAATTCCTCACCTATTTTTCATAAAACCGCTATTTTCGAACTTTTATAAATATACCCCTATGTTTTTATAATTATTTCCCGAGTTGAAATACCTATAAAAACACCAAATAAACCTTTTAAATAAAGGGTTTATTTGGTGTTTTTTAAGTTATTAAAATATACCCCTCACTTCATATACCCAATACCCATATAAGGTATATGATTGGTGTTTTATCAACGTTTTCTACATTATGTAAATTTGTACTTGCCTACACAATAGAAATATGGTGTAATGCAAAAAAAGATAAAGGATTTTAAACAATGGCTGAAACAATTCAAAACTTCTTAACAAACTATTATTCAATCGCAATTCCACTTAGTATCTTAATTAACATCATCATCAGTCTTTTAGGTTTTATCCCTAGTATTTTTTTGACCGCTATTAACATACAGCTCTTCGGTGTAACAAACGGAACCATTATTTCGATCGCAGGTGAGGCATTAGGGGCTATTATTTCGTTTTATATTTATCGTATAGGCCTTCAGAAATTCACTCACAGCAAAGTAAATAAGTATCCAAAGGTAGAACGCCTCCTTTATGTAAAAGGTAGAGAGGCCTTTCTACTCGTCCTATCATTCCGATTGATACCTTTCATCCCATCCAGTATCGTTACTTTATTTGCAGCTCTAGGTAAAATGTCATTACTATCCTTCAGTATTGCCAGTACAATAGGCAAAATACCGGCTTTATTGATTGAAGTATATTCGGCATATCATGTTATCAATGGAACAAATGAAGCGAAGTGGATTGTAACAATCGCGGGCGCTATTGGGTTGTTTTATTTGTGGAAAAAATGGAGAAAAAAATAAAGAAGGAGCCTATGCTCCTTCTTTATTTTTGAGGTATTTTATTATAACTATCCCTTAAAGCCTTAGTTTACGCCAACAGCACTGTATGATTGCTTAACTGCTGCTACTTCTGCAGAGCTAGCACCATATAAATCAGCTGCAGCTTGTACTAATCCAGCACGAGCTTGACTAAACGTAGTAGATTGTGTGAAATATTGCGTATTTGCACGGTAATAAATCGCTCCTACTTTATCTTTACCAATACCGTTTACAGTAACACCGTAATGCGTACCACCATTCGCTAGTAAGTAAGCAGCTTTGTTAATAATACCGCTATTTGTATGAACGCCACCGTTATCACCAGTGCCTGTGTAACGCTTAGAATAATGATCTGGATCACCATATTTCGTTGGATCACTCATAGAGCGAAGTGCATCTCCAGCTTTACCAGGCGTGTAAATATCTTCACCAATTTCCCAATCAGGGTTACGGTTATCATAATACTCTACTAATGTACCAAATACATCTGAAATAGCTTCATTTAACGCTCCTGATTCATTTTGATAAATTAAATCTGAGCTATACTCTGTAACAGCATGCGTTAATTCATGGCCAATTACATCAATTCCACCAGACAATGAAGTGAATGTTACACCATCACCATCTCCGTATACCATTTGAGAGCCATTCCAGAACGCATTATTATATCTACTTCCATAATGAACTGTTGATTTTAATGGTGCTCCTGCATCATTAATAGAGTTTCTATTAAATGTCGCTTTATAGTAATCATATGTTCTACCAGCATAGTAGTGAGCATCTACTGCCGCTGCATCATACGCTGCATTGAAAACATTATCCGCATCTACCCATAACGTTCCTGGTAATGTTGAGCGGTTTTTCGCATCATATGTGAAAATCGTTGCTCCGCGCGTATTATCTTGTAAATAGTAAGATGATGCAGATAACGTTGTATTAAGTGACTTCGTATCTCCTAATACACCTTTACCAGTACCCACTGCATTTGTGCCTGTTACAGGCTTTACAGCCGGTTTCGCTTCTTGTTTAGGTGCCTCTTGCTTAACTGGTGACTTATCTTCATTTGCTACATGATCCAATTTATTATATTTATTTAATACTTTACCGCTGTCTGCTTCAATGAAATAGTAGTAGTTTCCTGGGCTTGGCTCTAAGAAGTTTAAATTTACAACGTATGCATACGTTGTTTCTTCACCATTTTGATATACATATAAGTCCGCTTTTGGTTCTACCTCATATTTAGGTGTAACACCTAAATCTTTTTGCGCAATTTCAATTGCTTTTGCGCCTTCAATCTTATTTTTATTTTTCAACTTTTCTTTTTTGTCTAAATCAGGTGCAACTGTTCCAGACAATACTTTTAAAGAACCATCTTTACTTACGTGAGCTACTTGTGTAGAACCCCATACAGGTACTCCTTCGTAAACTTGTTGCAAACGTAATACTGTTGAATCAGTTACAGCATCTTTCTTCGCTTGTTTCACTTTGAAAGAATCTTGCGCACTCTTTTCCCCTAACTTATAATCACCTTTTGCTGCATTTAAGTAATCAAACACAACAGATTCTGCTTTCTTACCAGTTGCTTCAGTTAAATCCCCAGAAACAAACTCCGGTGACTGTACTGTCTCATTGTACTTCTTCGTAGAGAGCACATTTTTAGAATCTGCAAAAGCAGAGCCTGTCCCTCCAAACGTTGTAACTGCCATTCCTGTCGCTAACACTAACGCTAAACTTTTCTTTTTCATGAACCTTCCCCCTAATAAATTTTTTTTGAAAAAGAGTAGTTTCATATTAGCATTATGTTTTCACTATTAATATACTAAAAATTCAATTAATTTTTTTCTCAAGTTTTGTAGAATTTTGAGGAACAAATATTGAAAAACCCCTTTCCGGTTGGAAAGGGGGTTTCAATTATGAATTAATTTGTTGAACTGTTTTAGCTTCTTGACCAAGAGTATCTGGCTTCCACGCATACTGAATATCTAATACCACCGCCGCAATCGCCATAACTACAAATGTTCCTGCAATTAACTTTTTCATACTACCTCTCCTCCTTATTCTTCTAATAAGTTTATCGCTAACTTATAGTAGCGATTACTCTCTTTAAAATCTGAACATTCTTCTAGGTATTCAGCTAGTTCTAAATATATTTTCTTTAAATCTTTTATATTTTCCTCTGCTTTAAAGAAAGGAACTACTTCTATTTCTAGAAATTTTTTATAAACATCTCTTTCTTCAAAATGCTTATATCGTAAACTTAATAATAAATATAGCATCCCTTTATATCTATCATCTTTCCTTGCAGCAATGATGCCTTTTTCAATCCATTTAGCCGCTTCGTCGATTTCTCCTAATTGAATACACTGTAACGAAAGCTCATACATAGCATCAATATAGTTCATATCCTCTTCTTTTTTATACTTTAAACATTCTATATAGTACTCTTTTGCCTTAGTATAATTTTTTTGACGATAATACAGGTAACCAATATTATTCAAAGCGATAGATAGAATATTATCTTTATCAGCAAAAGAAGTCGCTTCCCTTATGATATGATTATAAATTTCCATAGCTTCGTTATATTGTTTTTTTCTAGTGTAACTAAAAGCAATTAAAAACTTGCAATTAATTATATTTCTAAATTTATATTCACTTTTAAAGCCTTCTAATGCCACGTTAGCAAAGTATAATGTCATATGGTCTATTTCCATCTGACTATAAGTTAGTGCTAAATTATAATATATTCCTGTTTCATAATAACCTAACTCTTTCGCCATCGCTTCCGTCTTCAACAAGTATTCCAATGCCTGTGTATATTTGTACTGTACAGAATATAACAATGCCTTATTATACGTATATAACATCTTCTGAAAAGGTGAGTATTTCTTGTAAACTTTTTTTAATCTCTCTAATTCTTCTTCAACAGCAGGTAAATCTCGTTTCATCATTAAATACCGCGTATAAAGCAGTTTATAATAATTTATAATTTCAAAATCCAAAACATGCTTCATTTCACCTTGCAATTCTTCATATATGCGTTCTACTTGTGGCTTGTCCAAATGAACTAATGCATTTAACCATTCATCCAGCTTCCCCTTCACATCTTCTTCTACATCTCTCAAATCCGTCACGGCAATTTCTAATCTTGCGCAGAGCAATTGTAGAATCTCTTCTGATGCTTCGATCTTTCCATTTTCGATTTTACTTAAGTATGAGACAGAACAAATGCCCTGACATAATTCTTCTTGTGTCATTTTTTGCTGTAGCCGTTTGTAAAAGACTTGTTTGCCTATTTTTTCTAATGTTTGTTGCATTGTCCTCCTCCATTCTCATTTACCCCATTACTTTAATAATACATAAAATCTTGAGAAATATAAATTGATAAATGTTAATTTTCTAAAAAATATGCATTATTTCATTTTTTTCCCCCTTGACTCTTCTTTCATATCCATTCTTTGCTACGATGGTTGAAAAATTGGTATACTATAACCAAATTATGGAGGTGTTTTCGCGATGACTTATTATAAAGATGATAGCTATGCCTTACATACAGATTTATATCAAATTAATATGGCTTATACATATTGGAAAGATGGTATTCACAATCGCCGCTCGGTGTTTGATTTATACTTTCGAAAGCTTCCATTCGAGAACGGTTATGCTGTTTTTGCTGGTCTTGAAAAAATTGTAGAGTACATAGAAAACTTTAGCTTTACCGAAAGCGATATCGCTTATTTAGCAGAATTACAATTTGAAGAAGAATTTCTTCATTATTTACAAAATATGAAATTCACTGGTACGGTTCGTAGTATGCAAGAAGGTGAAGTTGTGTTTAATAACGAGCCTTTATTGCGTGTCGATGCACCGCTTGGTGAAGCACAAATTATTGAAACTGCCCTGTTAAACATTGTGAATTACCAAACATTAATTGCAACAAAAGCTGCTCGTATGAAGCACGCTGCAAATAACGATGAACTTTTAGAGTTCGGCACAAGACGTGCCCACGAGTTCGATGCAGCCCTTTGGGGCACACGCGCTGCCTTTATTGGTGGTTTCTCCTCTACAAGTAACGTACGGGCTGGAAAACGCTTTGGGATACCTGTAGCCGGCACACATGCGCACTCTTTTGTTCAAGCTTATCGCGATGAATATGTTGCTTTTAAGAAATACGCTGAAACTCATAAAAAATGTGTCTTTCTCGTTGATACATATGACACATTAAAATCTGGTGTGCCAAATGCAATTCGCGTCGCGAAAGAGTTTGGGGATCGCATCAATTTTTATGGCATTCGCCTCGATAGTGGTGATATGGCTTATTTATCTAAAAAGGCAAGAAAACTACTAGACGAAGCCGGGTTTACAAATACAAAAATTATTGCTTCTAGCGATTTAGATGAATACACAATTATGCACTTGAAATCTCAAGGAGCAAAAATTGATGTATGGGGCGTTGGAACAAAATTGATTACGTCCTTTGAGCAACCAGCGTTAGGGGCTGTTTATAAACTAGTTGCGATTGAAGATACTGATGGAAAGTTAAATGATACAATTAAAATTTCATCTAACCCGGAAAAAATTACTACTCCAGGACTGAAGCGAATTTATCGCATTATCAATCGAGTAAACGATCATGCTGAAGGCGATTATATTGCATTAGATTATGAAGAACCTGGAAAAGAAGAACGCTTAAAAATGTTTCATCCTGTTCACACGTATATAAGTAAATTTGTAACAAACTTTGAAGCTCGCGAACTGCATAAAGACATTTTCGTTAACGGTGAAAGAACATATGAACTACCAGGAATATTAGATATTCAAAAATATAACGAACAGAGTCTCGCGCTATTTTGGGAAGAGTATATGCGAACTTTAAATCCTGAAGAGTATCCTGTCGATTTAAGTCAAGAATGCTGGGATCATAAAATGAATTACATTCAAACTGTTCGAGAACAAGTTGAAAAAAATATACAAAAATAAAACAGAGAAGCTGCTCCTTCTCTGTTTTTTCAATGCTATATATATCTTTGCGAAAAATATATTAAAATAATAAGGCAAATATTTTTTATTTGTAAATTTAAATGTTAAGTTATTAATTTATAAAATAATATTTGTTATTATTTTATTGAGTCAATTTCAACAGAATAACCTAAAAAGAGAGGACGCGGGTTGCGTCCTCTCTTTTTATAAATCTTTCACTCGTAGTACACGCATTGCATTTAACACTGCCAGTAGTGTCACACCAACATCTGAGAAAACAGCTTCCCACATTGTTGCAATACCGAAAGCACCAAGTAATAAAACTAATCCTTTTACACCTAATGCAAAGATGATATTTTGCCATACAATGCGTCGTGTACGTTTTGCAATGTTTACAGCTGTTGCAATTTTTGAAGGCTCATCAGTCATAATAACGATATCTGCCGCTTCAATTGCTGCATCTGATCCTAAACCACCCATTGCAATACCAACATCAGCTCTTGCTAATACTGGTGTGTCATTAATACCATCACCAACGAAAGCAACTTTTTCTTTTCCATGTTTCGTTGCATCAATTTTTTCAATTTCTTCTACTTTTTGTTGCGGTAATAGTTCTGCGTGAACTTCATCTAAACCTAATTCTTTCCCAACAGCTTCACCAACTAGTTTTGCATCACCAGTTAACATAACTGTCTTCTTAATACCTAGTTCTTTTAACTTTTGAATTGCTTGTTTTGAATCTTCTTTTACTTCATCAGAGATAACAATATAACCTGCATATTTTCCATCTACAGCAACGTGAACTAATGTACCTACTGTTTCTGGTTGCTTAAATGTAATGTTTTCTTTTCTCATTAATTTAGCATTACCTGCAAAAATTTCTTTCCCTTGTACCTTTACGACTGTACCGTGACCAGAAATTTCATTATAATCATCAATTATTTTTTCATCAATTGATTTTCCGTATGCATTTCGAATCGATTGTGCAATTGGATGGTTAGAATATACTTCAGCAAATGCTGCATACTCTAATAATTCTTCATTTGTAATGCCTTCGCTCGGTTCCATTTTTGTAACTTTGAAGACACCTTTTGTTAATGTTCCTGTTTTATCAAAAACAATATATTTCACATCATTTAAAGCTTCTAAATAGTTACTTCCTTTTACTAACACACCACTTTTAGATGCTCCACCGATACCTCCAAAGAACCCAAGAGGAATAGATACAACTAACGCACATGGACAAGAGATTACTAAGAACACTAGAGCTCTATAAATCCAATCAGAGAATGTAGCTCCTTCTAAAATAAGTGGTGGAATAAACGCCATGATCGCTGCTGTAATTACTACAACTGGCGTGTAGTAACGCGCGAACTTCGTAATAAAGTTTTCTGTTGGCGCTTTTTTACTGCTTGCATTTTGAACTAAATCTAAAATTTTTGATACAGTTGATTCACCAAATTCTTTTGTAACTTCAATTGTTAATACACCATTTTGGTTTACAAAACCACTTAGTACATCATTTCCAACTTCAACTTCACGTGGTACAGATTCACCAGTCAATGCTGAAGTATCTATCATTGACGCTCCTTCAACTACTTTTCCGTCTAATGGTACTTTCTCACCAGGTTTCACGATAATATAATCGCCGATTTGTACATCTTCTGGTGATACTTGTTTCGTTTCATTTCCAACCTTTACATTTGCGTAATCAGGACGAATATCCATTAATGAAGTAATTGATTTTCGAGAACGGTTTACCGCAATACTTTGGAATAGTTCCCCTACTTGATAGAATAACATTACTGCAACTGCTTCCGGGTATTGCTGAATCGCAAAAGCTCCTAGCGTTGCGATTGCCATTAAGAAGTTCTCATCGAACACTTGGCCACGAGTTATGTTTCTTACCGCTCTCCAAACGATATCTCCACCGATTAATAAATACGCAAGGACGAATAACGGAATTGTTATCATTTGTGGTAAGCCAGCTAATGCAGCAATTGCTGTCAAAATTCCGCCGACCACTAATCGGCCTACCATCTTTTTCACATTTGCTTCACCATGATCGTGACTATGTCCGTGGTCATGACCACCCTTTTCTTCACGAACAACTTTCACATCTGGTTCTAACTTTTGAACGACATTTGTTATATTCGCTACAGTCGCTTCTAATTCTCTTTTATTCGCTACTTCAACTCGTAATTTCTTTGATACGAAATCAACAGTTGCTGCTGAAACTGTCGGCATTTCCTTAACTTTATTTTCAATCTTCATCGCACAGTTTGCGCAATCTAAACCTTCTAATATAAACACTTCTTTTGCCACTTTGGTGTTTTTTTCTTCTTGTACTTTAATGTGCGGTTCTAATTTTGTAACGAGCTGTTTTGCTTCTGTAACAACTTCGCTTTCTTTATTTTGTACCGTTTCTAAAACCATTGTTTTTGTCGCGAAATTTACAGAGCAAGAATTTACTCCTTCTATATTCCCAACACCTTTTTCAATTTTCATTGCACAGTTCGCACAATCTAAACCTTCTAACATCAGTTTCTTTTTCACTAATGCTTCAGCCATCGTTCTCCCTCCTCGCGTTCTTTTTTATTCTTCCTCGTTTACGTGTTCAAACGCTTGCTCGAAGATATGAATTACGTGCTGGTCAGCTAACGAATAATAAACGACCTTTCCTTCTTTACGATTCTTTACAAGTTTCGCTTGCTTTAACACACGAAGCTGATGTGAAATAGATGATTGTGTCATTCCTAATAAATACGCTAAATCACAAACACACATTTCAGCTTCAAATAACGCATGTAATATTCTCGTACGTGTACGATCACCTAATACTTTAAATAATTCTGCTACCTTACTTAAACTTTCATCAGTTGGAATTGTTTGTTTTACTTGATCCACAACTTCTTCATGGATTATCGTTTGAGAACATGTCTCTTGTGGTGTTTCTACTTTATTTCCAGCCATTATAGCTCACCTCTTCATTTGAACATATGAACAATCATTCATATATCTTATACTTTTATTATATGAGCGTCCATTCATATGTGTCAATGAAATCTCATACATTTTTTTGAACATTTCGTTCACATTTTTAAAAGGCCTACACATATTTTCCGCATCCATTACATTCTCATACAAAAATGGATGTACACTTTGCACAAAAGAAAAAGCCTTGTGCGCTCCCTAGACGCACAAGGCTTACTATTACTTATATCCCTTTTAATTAGCTTGTTCTAAATTATCCTGCGAACTTCCATCGTCTTTTAAATGACTATGTTTTTTCGAATAAACAAAGTATACAACTACTCCAATTGCTAACCAAATACCGAAGTAGATCCATGTTGTTAATGGTAGGTTAAACATTAAGAATAGACAACATGCGATTGAAATAAGCGGTAGCGTTGGTACAAGTGGTACCATAAAGCCACGTTTTAAGTTCGGATGTGTTTTACGAAGAATAATAACTGACACACCTACCATCGCAAATGTTAATAATGCTCCAATATTCGCTAAATTTGACAATTCTTTTAAATCGATAAATCCAGCAATTAAAGCACTACCAATACCTGTTAACCAAGTTGAGAATACTGGCGCTTCTGTTTTCTTATTGATTTTCGCAAATGATTTTGGTAATAAACCGTCACGGCTCATCGCGAAGAATACACGCGTCGTTGCATAAATGTAAGCAAAGATTACAGCCATAATACCAATTACAGCTCCAACTGCAATTACACCAGCTACTTTATCTTGTCCTACAACTTCTAATACATATGCCATAGCTTCTGGTACATCTAATTCTTTATAAGAAACCATACCTGTCATAACGAGACAAACTACAACATAAATAATTGTACAAATAACTAACGAAGCAATAATACCAATTGGTAAATCACGTTGTGGATTTTTTACTTCTTCAGCAGAAGTTGCTAATGCATCAAATCCTAAGAAAGCAAAGAATACTGCTGCTCCACCGGCAAAGATTCCGCTAATGCCGTATGGCGCAAATGGTGTCCAGTTTTCTGGTTGTACGTAAAACGCACCAACTGCAATGAATAAAATAACAATACCAATTTTAATTAATACCATTATGTTATTCACACGCTTACTTTCTTTCGTACCTCTTGATAGTAACCAAGTTAAAACTAATGTAATAACTACTGCTGGTAAATTCACAATCCCACCTTGTGATGGAATCTTTAACAGCTCTGCTGGAATTTCTAATCCAAATCCACTCACTAAGTTATTAAAATAACCCGTCCATCCACCAGCTACTGCGGCAGTTGTTACGACATATACAGATAATAATGTCCACCCCATTAGATGGGCAATAAACTCACCGATTGTCGCATATGAATATGTGTACACACTACCTGAAACCGGAAGTGTAGATGCAACTTCTGCATAACACAACGCTGCAAATCCACAAACGATCGCTGCAATCATGAATGAAAAAATAACTGCTGGACCAGCATCTCTTGCTGCTACTAATCCTGTTAATACTAGTACTCCTGTACCAATTATCGCACCAATCCCTAGCATTGTTAGGTCAAATGCCCCTAGCGTTTTCGTTAAAGTTTTACTTTT
Organism: Bacillus sp. TE9106W; assembly: GCF_054062215.1. Classification (NCBI taxonomy): domain Bacteria; kingdom Bacillati; phylum Bacillota; class Bacilli; order Caryophanales; family Bacillaceae; genus Bacillus; species Bacillus sp. TE9106W. Next base: position 69,379 of record NZ_JBSSFA010000011.1, on the reverse strand, counting down.
ACTTTCCCCTAACAATTGCGTAACGGATTTCTTTTTAAATAGGTTGGCCACGATGTATGCCCCCTTTTGCCAAGAAGAGCTAAGAGATATTCACTCTTAGCTCTTATCATGTTGGTTTATATATTGTTCGATTTTGTTTTGTATAATGCTTCTATTAGCAAGATACTGTTTCTGCTTCTAATAATTCTTTAGCACCTTTGTACTCTACACCGTGAGCTTCTGCAACTGCTTCGAATGTTACATAGCCATCTAATGTGTTAATACCTTTTAGTAATGCAGAGTTGCCTAGGCAAGCTTCTTTGTAACCTTTGTTAGCAATTTGTACTGCATATGGTACTGTTACGTTTGTTAATGCAAGAGTTGATGTACGTGGAACCGCACCTGGCATGTTTGCAACTGCATAATGAACAACGCCGTGTTTTTCGTAAGTTGGGTTATCATGAGTTGTAATACGGTCAGTTGTTTCGAAAATACCACCTTGGTCAATCGCGATATCTACAACAACAGAACCTGGTTCCATTGATTGAATCATTTCTTCTGTTACAAGTTTTGGCGCTTTTGCACCTGGGATTAATACTGCACCGATTACAAGATCAGACTCTTTTACAGCTTCTGCAATATTGTAAGGATTAGACATTAAAGTTTTTACTTGATTTCCGAAAATATCATCTAATTGACGAAGACGTTCTGCACTTAAGTCGATGATTGTTACATCCGCACCTAGTCCAACTGCAATTTTAGCAGCATTTGTACCAGCTTGTCCACCACCGATGATTGTTACTTTACCACGTTTAACCCCTGGAACACCTGCAAGTAAGATACCTTTACCGCCTTTGTTTTTCTCAAGGAATTGTGCACCAATTTGTGCAGCCATACGACCAGCTACTTCACTCATAGGTGCAAGTAATGGTAGAGAACGGTTTTCTAATTGTACTGTTTCATATGCAATAGAAACAACTTTCTTTTCGATTAATGCTTTTGTTAATTCTGGTTCTGGAGCTAAGTGTAGGTATGTGAATAAGATCAAACCTTCGCTGAAGTGTTTGTATTCGCTTTCAATTGGTTCCTTAACTTTCATAACCATTTCCATGTTCCAAGCTTCTTCAGCTGTATCAACAATTTTCGCTCCTGCTTCAACATACTGAGCATCTGTGAAACCTGATCCTAAACCTGCACCCTTTTGAATGAATACTTCGTGATTGTTACGAATTAAATGTACAACACCTGCTGGTGTCATTGCCACACGGTTTTCGTTGTTTTTAATTTCTGCTGGTACCCCAATACGCATAATGAAATGCCCCCTTATAATTAACAGAAAAAAGAAAGTCTTTTTTCTTTTTGTAATAATTAATAACTTATGTCCTTATTCTAGCATAACTTAAAAGTTATGAAAACGCTAACATATCATTTTTTTAAAGTTTATATATTTAGAATAGTGTAAATATATAAAACATTGATTCTATTAGGATTCTCGTTTCATCCCATTATCTATCACTCTATTTTTATTATACTCCTTTAAAATAAGTACCCATCATTTATTATTTGACAATAATGTAACAATGTAAGAAACCCCAATGATGTCGTATACATATACAGTTATTAATTTACACAATACTTTAGAGATATATTCTTTTTATAAAAAACAGCTGCTAGCATTTAGCTAGCAGCTGGATAACTTATAAATAACTTGGAAAATAAATCATCTGTTGTTTCAGTAATTTTATCAAACAGATCACTTTCTTCCTCTTCTTGCTCTTTTAACATCTTAATTGTTTCACGTGCATCTTCAGGATAATCGGTAATGATACCATCTACGTTTAATTTATAGTATCCCTTTAAACTTTCCATATCATTTACCGTCCATACGTAAATTGGCTTGTTTAACTTCCTTGCTTCTTTTACTAATTTCTTATTTAGCATGTATTCTTCTGCTACATAAAAATCAGCCTTCACATTCTTTAAGTGAGCTCTACTTGCATACAGTATATATCCTACTTTTATATTTGGATTTGCACGCTTAAATTCTTTTATAAGCGGATAGTGTAACGTTTGAATGACACATTGCTTTTCAAATTCATTATCTTTAATCGTTTTTAATACTTTATTTACAAAGTCTTTTTCGCCCCCATGAAGCTTCACTTCAATATTGAGTTTGATTTTGCCTTTTGCCAGCTTAATAATCTCATCAAGTGTACTTATTTGTCCTGAAAATCCATCTTGACTCAGAGTAAGTTGTCTTAACTCGTCCATCGTTAAATCTGATACTTGAACATTAGCATTAGCAAGGCGTTTCAACTTCAAATCATGTATAACTGCTAATTCACCGTCTTTTGTTTGCAGTACATCAATTTCAGCATAGTCTGCTTTCGCATCAATAGCGCCTTGCAAAGCTTCTTTTGTATTCTCTACACCTTTTGAAATATAACCACGATGAGCCATAATAATTGGTTCTTTATACGTGTTTGTAATAAAGGTCACAATGAAGGCAACAACCATTCCGGCAGTAATAATTCCTACAATATATACGCCAATAAATTTCCAACGATGTTTTTGGAAGAAACATTTATCTGCTTTCGTTTTCGAATAATCTAATCCTTCTTCTAATAAAACATCTTCAACTGGAACCTTTTGTAAATACAATCTCGTAATCGCCATAATATAAAATGGTGTCACGATAAAGCTAAATAAATACAATGTACTCGTTAGAAATACAGACATTGTTGATTCCGCTAATAATGCAAATGTCCCTTTCGGGTTTGTAAATTCATAAACACCCCATAGACATAATAAATATATTCCTAAAAATAGGACATAGACAATTCCTATTGAAATAAAAAATCCTACTAAAAAGAATAGTACTTTAAAAAAGCTTTCTTTTACTAACTTTGCACTTTTACGTGCTGCCACGCGAAATGGCTTTTGTTCTAAAACAACAATAGGTAGAACAAAAATCCATCGAAGGTTCAAATACGCAACTACAGCAAAGAATGTGTAATAACCCACTTGTCCCATCGTTGTCTTAAATAGTTCTCCTGTAATGAAGTTAGGAATTTGAATTTGCGGGATTAAAGCTGTTTCATATCCCATATTTAAAAGAGGTAATAATACGACAGCATATAAAATAAATCCCGGTAAGCAATATGTGAAAAGAGTAGGTAAATACGTTACTGTTTTATACAAAATTGGACGTAATCTCACCTTTTGCCTTTTATGAGCAAAGTACGAAATAATAATAAGCACCGCAAATTCCGTAAAGATAAGAAACAGCGCTAACAATGATAAAATTACGATTGCCAAAATGCCGTATGGTGTCTTTAAAAACGCTAATAATTCATCATTCGTCGCATTTGCATAACCACCAAAATACAATAACTTATTAAAAATGATCCCAAATAGCGGGACGAATACAATCGCTGCTAATAATTTATAAGCGAGTTGAAAGGTTAATACATTCCAAAAAGCAAATTTAACTGTTTGAAAGGAATGTCCTATTACCCCTGGTATAGATAGTCTTTTACGGTGTTGCATATATTCCTCCACATTCTAAAACAATATTTGAGATGGATTCCATATTTCCCTTTCTAACCCATCTTTTTAATAATAATATATTCCGCTTAACATGAACACTCTTATACATACAATGAAAAAAGTGATGGTTACTCCCCATCACTTTTTTCATCTACTCTATTTTTTCTCTAACCCTTGTCCAAATGCTTTCAAGAAGCTAAAACCAAATGTAATGGCTCTATTGATATCTGGATCTTTTAACACTTTAAAGAAATCCATCACTTTTGTTTTTTTACCACTATTTAATTCATCTGTTGCAAATTGTAATCCCGTAACTAAGCTGGATGTAATTTGTTTCGTTACTTCCGGATCAACTGCAGATAATGCTTCTCCTGCCCCCATCATATTGTTGAGTGCATTTTTAACTGGTTCACGATTTAATTGCTCCACAGCGATCTTTGAAACATCTTCCTTCGCAGCAAGTAAACTAATCGCCGCATCTAATATACCAGCCTTCTGCAACTGTGCTAACAGCTGCATCGTTTCTTCTACTGCTTCACGATTATTAGATAGTTCATTGAGAAGTGCATCTGCTACTTGCTGTTTCTGTTCTTCCTCTGTTACAACTTTCTTTTTAATTAAAGTAATTTCTTTTGCCACTATCTCCGCCCCCTAGTCCACAAGTGATACGTATTGTTTTCTTTGCCACTTTTGCTCGATTTCAACACCATTTTGCGGATTACGATTTTTATCTCGCGGGTTTGAAGATGGTAACGGACGATTTCCTTTTTCACGTAATACACGCATTTTCACCATCGTTTGTTTATACGCCGGTGTACACGTATAAAGGTCTGTTGCCGTCCCAGTTAAAATATTAATCGCTTCTTCATTTATCGTTGCATGCATTGGTAAATATAGCTCTTTCCCCGTTACACGATCAGTAATAAGTGCTTGTACTTTAATTTTTCCAAATGGTGATGCTAATTCCACAAGACCACCATCTTTCACATTGCGTTCTATAGCGAGTTCAGGTGAAATCTCAACGAATACTTCAGATACTTTAGATAAAATACCAGCCGACTTATTCGTCATATTCCCTTCATGGAAATGTTCTAGCATGCGTCCATTATTTAAAAGTAAATCATACTCATCTGGCGCTACAACTGGCGGTATCCATTCATCTAATGATAAACGAGCGAGCTTATCTGGGAAGTTAAATCCATCTACATATAATAGAGGTGTATCGCTACCATCATGACTACCCCAACATAAACTATTCCAACCTTCTAGGCGGTCATACGTTGCTTGAGAGTATAGCGGTGCAAGTGATGCGATTTCGTCCATAATTTCACTTGGACTTTCGTAATTCCAATCCCCGCCCAGTGCACGAGCAACTTTTTGTAAAATCCACCAGTCTGGCTTGGAATCACCAAGCGGTTTCAACACTTCATATAATCTTTGAATACGGCGTTCTGTATTCGTAAATGTTCCTTCTTTTTCTAAGCTTGGTGCTGCTGGTAAAATAACATCAGCAAAACGAGCTGTTTTTGATAAGAACATATCTTGAACAACGAGGAAGTCTAAATTCGCTAAAATATGTTGCACATGGTTCGCATTGGAATCGACTAAGGCCATCTCCTCACCCATGACATACATACCTCGTAATTTTCCTTCTTCTGCCGCAAGTAACATTGCAATATTATTTAACCCTGGTGCTTTCGGAATAGTTGTGCCGTATGCTTTTTCAAACTTAGCACGAAGCGTATCATCTGATACTGCTTGATAACCTGGGAGCCAGTTGGGTAATGTCGCCATATCACAAGCACCTTGTACGTTATTATGACCTCGTAATGGATATGCGCCTGCACCAGGACGACGATAGTTCCCCGTAACAAGCAGTAAATTTGAAATGGCAGCAGATGTTGTACTTCCTCCTGTATTTTGCGTTACACCCATTCCCCAAAGTATACAAGTACCATCTGCTTCATATACCATACGAGCCATTTCTTTCAGATTTTCTTTCGAAATCCCCGTAATTTCTTCTGTATACTCAAGCGTATACTTTTCTAACATTGTGCTATATTCATCAAAGTTCTTCACATTTTCAGCTAAAAACTTTTTATCGTGCCAATCTTGATCAATAATATATTTCGTAATACCAGCAAGCCATACGTAATCCGTACCTTGGCGCGGATGAATAAATAAATCCGCACGCTCTGCCATTTCATGTTTACGAAGGTCTGCTACAATCAGTTTTTGCTCGTGTAATTTATGAGCACGTTTTACACGCGTCGCAAGTACAGGATGTCCTTCTGTTGGATTCGCACCAACGATAATGACAAGACCTGCTTCAGCTATATCTTTCACTGTTCCAGCATCGCCGCCCATACCGACAGTTTTAAATAGACCATCTGTTGCTGGAGATTGGCAATAACGAGAACAATTATCCACATTATTCGTTCCATATATTTGTCGAGCTAACTTTTGCATAAGGTAGTTTTCTTCATTCGTTACTTTTGATGAAGAAATAAATCCAAATGCATCGCTACCATATTCAGATTTAATATGCTGCATATTAGAAGCAACAACTTCTAATGCTTCTTCCCATGAAGCTTCAATAAACATATCTCCTTGGCGAATTAATGGCTTCGTAATGCGATCTTCACTGTTTACAAAGTCCCATCCAAATTTACCTTTTACACATGTCGAAATACCATTAACCGGTGCATCTGAAACAGGTTGCACTTTTAGTATATGGCGATCTTTCGTCCATACTTCGAATGAACAACCGACACCACAAAATGTACAAACTGTTTTTGTTTTATTAACTTTCGTCTTACGCATCGCAGCCTCTACTTCTGAAACTGCTAAAATGCTACTATATCCAGGCTCTACATCCTTTACAAAATCAATCATCGGATCTAACACATCTGGTTTTAACCCTGTCATAAATCCAGCTTCACCTAACATTGATTTCTCCATCAACGCATTACATGGACATACTGTTACACACTGCCCACAACTCACACAAGATGAGTCATTTATGCTTACACCGTGATCCCATATAACACGCGGACGATCTAAGCTCCAGTCTATCGATATCGTTTCATTAACCTGTAGATTTTGACACACTTCTACACACTGTCCACAAGCAATACATTGATTTGGATCATATCGATAAAACGGATGTGACATATCCACTTCACAAGCACTTACCTTCGGCTCATACGGATATTTCTGTTCTTCAATCCCCATCATATGCACTGTATTATGGACCTTACAATTACCATTATTGTTATCACATACAGTACAATACAATAAGTGGTTTTCTAATATTCGATCCATCGCCTCAGTCTGCGCCTCTTTTGCACGCTGTGACTGTCTTTCAATGTGCATACCATTCTCTATTGGCGTTGAACAAGCACGCATTAACTTCCCATCTACTTCTACAATACACGTATCACAAGTTTGAATTGGATCTACTTCTGGTACATGACAAATTTGAGGATGTTCCAAATTACTCTCGTTAAATAATTGTAGTATCGTCTTTTCACCTGATGCTGAAAACTCTTTACCATCTACGGTTACACGGACTGTCTGTTCTGCCATAGTTTCCCCTCTCCTTACAACCAACTGTACAGTAATTCATTTTTGAATCCGTTTTCATAAATGAATTACTATACATATTTTTGAAACGCCCTGCCCAAATACTTTTCTTATGAAGTCGATTCTAGATGTTTATAAGGTATCACTACGAAAGCTTGAAAATTTCACTATTCTACATTTCTATTATATCGTATATATACAATAATAACCAAAATAATCTGATACCTTCCTTCTAATAGATGTTTTTATTTTTTCAATGTTTTATGATGAATGTGGGGGAAAATACATATAAAAGGGGAATTTAATATGGGGCCTACGCAAGAGAGTTATACAATTGTACGCTATCACTCTGGTACATTTTCAAAACAAACTGATGAGATTGTTACAGAATCTCCTATCACTATTAAATTAAATGGTGAAGAGTATGTAACAGTCGTATGTACACCAAATTACATCGAAGATATGGTAATTGGTTTTTTAATTTCTGAAGGAATTATTTCTTCCTATAAAGATGTTGGAGAACTATGGGTTCAAAAAGATAACGGAATTGTCCATGTAGCATCATCCAAAGTAAATCCGCTCTATCAAAATTTATATAATAAACGATACATCACTTCTTGCTGCGGAAAAGGTAGACAAGGTTTTATTTTCGCTAACGATGCCGCAAAAGCAAAAAATTTACATAATATACATGTGACAATTACTCCTGAAGAATGCTTCCACTTAATGAATACTTTACAACAATCTTCCACTACCTTTCGCCAAACTGGCGGTGTTCACAATACCGCGCTATGTGATCGAAATAATATCCTTATATCAAGAATGGATATCGGAAGACATAATGCATTAGATAAAATATACGGCCATTGTTTGCGTAACGATATATCTGTTAAAGGAAAAATTATTGCATTTAGCGGGCGTATTTCATCCGAAATTTTACTCAAAGTTTCAAAAATCGGATGTGAAATTGTTCTATCTAAGTCTGCTCCAACAAAACTAGCATTGCAACTCGCCCATGATTTAGGCATTACAGTCGTAGGATTTATTAGAAATGAATCCTGCAATATTTACACACATCCACATCGAATTGATGGTTATCAATCGAATAACTAAAATAACTCCTCGGTTGAGGAGTTATTTTAGTTATAAAAGTGTAATATATTAAACGCTTGAATAGTTAATAAAGTTAATATATAATTTCATTACATATTAAAGCAAAATATTGTAGCATATATCTTTTCATTCTTCTACACATTAAAAGAGACTGCTAACAAAACGCATACACATTCTTATAAAAATAATGGATTTATTTTATTTAAAATCACCCAAGGAGGTTACAACAATGGAAATTCGCTTATTAACGACAGAGGACGCAGAAATATATTTAAAAGTTTGTATGGAAGGTTTAACGAAGAACCCGGAAGCTTTTAGCTCTTCTTATGAAGATGTTTTGAAACATGAGGATCCTGTAGCTGCTATGGCAAAACGATTAAGCAATCCGGATAAGTATACTCTAGGGGTCTTCAAAGATAAAGATTTAATCGGCATTGCTACTTTAGAAACAAAGCCTTTCATTAAACAAGAACATAAAGCAAAAATCGGTTCCGTTTTTGTTTCCCCTAAAGCGCGTGGCCTTGGAGCAGGACGAGCTCTTATTAAAGCAATTATTGAAAATGCCGATAAATTACATGTAGAACAACTTATGCTCGATGTTGTAGTTGGTAACGATGCAGCAAAAAAATTATATGAATCAGTAGGTTTCCAAACTTACGGTGTACAAGAGCGTTCATTAAAACATAACGGTCAATATTGGGACGAGGAACATATGGTACTGTTCTTAAATGATTAATACTTCAATATAAAGTGAAACTTTACTCAGTAGGGGATTTTTCCAAAAGCATCTTTGTATTAAGAAAGATGCTTTTTTCATTACAACAATGTAATCTTCATGTCACCTTTATCGATCGTACCAAACCTTTCCATTCATTATACTAAAAATATAAAGTGAAACTTTACTCAGTGGGGAACTACATCCCACGCTGATCGCATGTACTTGATATGTAGAGGAGAATGTGACATGAAACAAAACAAACGAGCTATGCTTTTAATATTTACTACAGCAATTATAACTTCTGGATTAGCAATTTTACCTTGGTTCATTATATAGAACTATTCCCCTAATAATGAAAAAAGCTCATTACTTCCTAAGAAGCAATGAGCTTTTATATATTATAAAATCCCCAAAATTTTATTTACACAACTTATAATAATAACCATAGATACGGCAATGCACATGACAACCGTCTTACGATCTTGCTTTTCTTTTTTTGAAATTTCTTCTTTTGGATTCATGTGTATGATCTCCTTTTAAAAAAAGTGTGAGATAGGAAATTTTTCTTATCCGATGCGAGGTGAATACGAAAACCCTCTCTATCTCACATACACAATAGAATGGAATTGTCATTTTATAAATAAAATGACATGACGTTATGTCGCAACATAGGGTATTTTGTGTCGCTACGTTTTCTATTATAAAAAATAGTTGTGCAAAACTAGTGCATTTTTTATGTCAATTACTCTGAGCGAAAAATAACTACTCCACTCAATCACATAAAAAGAGTTTTTTATTATTTTCATGTAAACTATACAAGTAGAATGAACAGTTTGGGGTGCACAAGATTATGGTAAAAATTTTATTAGTAGACGATGAAGAACGTATGTTACGATTATTAGATCTGTTCTTAAGCCCTCGCGGCTATTTTTGTATGAAAGCTACCTCTGGCCTTGAAGCATTAAAATTAATAGAACAAAAAGACTTCGATATTATTTTGTTAGATGTTATGATGCCGAATATGGATGGATGGGATACTTGCTATCAAATTCGTCAAATCTCCAACGTTCCAATTATAATGCTAACAGCTCGTAATCAAAATTACGATATGGTGAAAGGTCTTACTATGGGCGCAGATGACTATATTACAAAACCATTTGATGAACATGTATTAGTCGCAAGAATCGAGGCTATATTACGTCGTACAAAGAAAGATGGATTTGTCAGCTTCAATGGTATTGAGTGGGATAAAACGAAACATACTGTCACAGTTTATGATGAGAAAATCTCACTAACACCTATCGAGTTTTCGTTACTTGGACTATTTTTACAAAATACAAACCGTGCTTATAGCCGAGATGATTTAATCGAGAAAATTTGGGGCTATGAAACAGATATTGAATATAGAACAATCGATTCACATATTCGTAATATCCGCGATAAATTACGAAAAAAAGGATTTCCAGTTGAAAATTACTTAGAAACTGTTTATAAGGTCGGATATAAATGGAAAAGTGAATAATCACTTCGGTCAGTGGAAACTAGTATACCACTGACCCTTTATTATGAATAAGGTATGGTGAGAAAATGAGTAAACTTTCACTTAAAATCGGGACATACTTTTTAATATTAGCTTTATGCATTGAAACAATTGCTTTCGTATCTTTTTACAAAAGTATTTCCAAAATGCGCATTGAAGAGGAAACACTCGCTCTTTTAGAAAAAGGTAATCGCTATAGTAACAAAATTACAAGACGTGCTAAGTGGAGTGCACATGCTCAAGAAAAGAAAAACATCGAACGCACTGAATACAATAAAAATCCTAATCGTCCTATATACCCGGATTTCGATATCGCGGATGAGGCTGAACACTTAGTTGAATCAGAATCAATTTCTAACTCCGACATAGCAATCATTATAACGGACAATAATGGAAAAATCATTTCCACTTCAGAACCCGTAACAAAGGCGATGCAAAAGCAACTTACTTGTAAAACAGAACCTATCCCCAAAGACGGATTAATTGTCGAAAAGAACTGGAAAAAATCAAAATTCATCACAACGGTAAGCCCAATTCACACAACAGAGTTTCAAGGAAAGTTATATATGTTATTAAAAACATCTTTCTTAGAAAACATGTTACTTAAACTCATGAAGCAATTTCTTATTATTAGTGTTTTGACGATTATTTTAACGACTATTTCTGTCTTTGTTTTTTCTCGTGTTATTACAGAACCGCTTATCAAAATGAAGAGGGCAACAGAAAAAATGTCAAAATTAAATAAGCCAATTCAATTAGGTATTAAACGGAATGATGAACTTGGAAGCTTAGCAAAAACGATTGAAGATTTATCCAGTGAACTGACTTATATGAAAAAAGAAAGAGGTGAGTTTCTCGCTAGTGTTGCTCATGAATTATTAACTCCATTAACCTATATGAAAGGTTATGCGAAAGTGGCAAAGAGAGACTCTTTAACGAAAGAAGAGCGTGAAGAATACTTGCAAATCATCGAGGATGAAACAGATAGTGTAACCGATCTCGTCCAAGATTTATTTATGCTGGTACAATTAGAACAACACCAGTTTGTTATAAAAAAACAAAAAGTACTTCTTAGACCATTTTTAGAACGAATGGTTGAAAAAACAAAAACAACATTAACAAATAAACAAATGCAACTTCATGTATATTGCAAAGATGATTTAGAAGTTTGCATAGACGAAAGACGTATGGAACAAGTTATGTTAAATTTATTACACAATGCTTATCAACACTCACTAGAAAACACTACTATTACGATACGCGTACTCGCAGAAACAAATTCTTTTACAATAAGTGTACAAGATGAAGGAGAAGGTATTCCTGAAGAAGATATTCCGCATATTTTTGATCGTTTTTATCGTGTTGATAAATCCAGAACGAGAGCTACTGGAGGAAAAGGTATCGGGCTAGCTGTTGCTAAAGAAATTGTAGAATTGCATAACGGTTCCATTCTAGTAACAAGCAAATTAGACGTAGGAACAAACTTTATAATCGAGCTACCTTTTGAATAATATGTGTGTGAAAACACCAGTAGTAGTAAAAACTACTGGTGTTATTTTGTTCATAAAATCAGCTTATATAAGCTAAGCTTTTGAAATTATTCTTATTTCAATATAAAATAAAGTGAAACTTTAATCCATGGAATCGTTCACCCCATGGATTATTAGTTGAACCAATCGGGCATTTACGGGCAGTTATCTCCGATCTAACTTCCGCGCATTCGCTGGATTTTAAAGTTGGAGTCTACTGCCCGTTAATGCGGGGTAAAGATACATTTGTCAAAGATTTGGAGGGTGATATAATTGGATATCCATGTATTAACAAAAGACGAAGCGGAAATTTACTTAGAACTTCGTGTAGAAGGATTAAAGCAAAACCCTGAAGCTTTCAGCTCTTCTTATGAAGATATTATTAATAAAGAGTGTGCGATTGAATATAAAGCACAAAAATTAGCACAAGATGAAAACTATACGCTAGGTGCATTTAAAGATGGAAAATTAATCGGGGTTGCAACGCTGGAAACGAAACCATATGTAAAACAAGAACATAAAGCTAAAATCGGTTCTGTATATGTATCTCCAAAAGCACGCGGACTTGGAGCAGGAAAAGCACTTATTAAAGAATGTCTTGAACTTGCTAAATCTTTAGAGGTGGAACAAGTTATGCTTGATGTTGTTGTTGGCAACGATGGAGCAAAAAAACTTTATGAATCATTAGGATTTAAAACATTCGGTGTACAAGAACGTTCATTAAAATATAATGGTCAATATTGGGACGAAGAGCATATGGTCTTATTCTTAGATGAAAATAAATAATAAAAAACATCCTCATGTTTAGAGGATGTTTTTTTTACTTTCTTGTAAACCATGCCTTATGTAATAATTGAATCGCTTTCGCAATTTCTTCCTCTGATAATATCGCAAATCCAAGTAAAACTACATTTTCAGGTGCAGTACCGTCTTTGTAGTACGTCGAAACAGGATATATTTTAATACTATATTTTGCAGCTGCTTTAATTAGTTCTTCTTCTCGCATTCCATTATGCACTTTTAATAAAATGTGTAATCCCGAATCTTCTCCTATTACCTCAACAAGATTAGAGAAATATTTCTCTATTTCAAAGACGAGTCGATCCCTCTTTTTTCGGTAGACGACACGCATTTTATGAATATGTTTTTCCCAATAACCTTCATGTAAAAACTTTCTAACCACTTCTTGATCCATTCTTGAAACACTTTGTGTATAAAACAAATATTCTTTTTGATACTTTTTAATTAAATTCTTCGGTAATACTATATAGCTCATCCGTAATGAGGGCAGTAAAGCTTTTGATAGCGTCCCCATATAAATTACTTTCCCATCTGTATCTAAACCTTGTAGTGCCGGAATTGGCTTTCCTGAATAACGAAATTCACTATCGTAATCATCTTCAATAATATACCTATCGTCTTCTTTCTGCGCCCATTGTAAAAGCTGCGTCCTTCTCGTAATAGGCATAATCATTCCATACGGGAATTGATGAGAGGGCGTTACAAATACAACATTTGCATCGCTATTTTCTAAATCTGCCATACAAATGCCATCCTTATCTAAAGATAACATTTGAACTCTTTCTTCTCCCTGTTCAAAAACGACCATCTTCCTATGGTACCCTGGATTTTCAACTGCATAATTACTTCCCTTCAACAATTGAAAAAGTAACTTCACTAATATTTGTGTTCCCGCTCCTAATACAATTTGACTAGCTGAACAACGCACACCTCTAGATTCATACAAATAGTTCGCAATTTCCTCTCGTAAGCTCAACTCCCCTTGAGGGTGTCCAAGAAAAAGCAACTCATTATTACGCGGCTGCCATACATCATTTATAAACTTGCGGTACGTAGTGAAAGGAAAAGTATTCGTATCAACCCCTGTTTGGGTGAAATCAAATATATAGTGCTCCTCCCGAAACGGTATTTCTTCTACTTCCGCTTCGCTTCCTTCTACATCCATCATTTGTTCAACTTTACATACAAAATAACCTTTTCTCGATATCGATTCAATATAACCTTCTGCAAGTAATTGCTCGTAAGCCGCTTCTACTGTATTCTTACTCACTTGTAAATAGCTCGCCAACTTTCTTTTTGCAGGTAATTTTGTAAAAGCCGGAATCGTTCCATCTTTAATTTCTTTTTTTATATACTCATACAATTGCACGTACAATGCTATTTTACTTTTCGTATTTAAATTAGGCGTTAATTCTAACATAATATCTGACCCCTTAATAAAACTAAAATCTGATACTTTTTACAGTACCAGAAGTTATATATAATTCCTTTTATCATGTCACACATAAAAAATCAAATACTCGAGAGGAGATGCATGATTATGAACAATAGTAGACGGATTGGACTCATTATGATTATTACAGGAGCTACCTTATGGGGATTATCTGGCCCGATGATTCAGTGGCTATTTCAACATACTACCGTATCATCAGTTGATTTTTTAACAATTCGCCTATTGCTTGCGGGAATATTTATTTTATCTTTCTTACTGATAAAGAAACAAAACATATTTCAAATTTGGAAACACCCTAGGCATTCTATACAACTTATTATTTTCTCTATTCTCGGCATGCTCGGTGCGCAATATGCCTTTATCGAAACAGTTCATATTAGTAATGCGGTCACAGCAACGCTATTTCAATTTCTAGGTCCTGTTCTTATTACCCTGTATGTCGCATTTGAACAACGAAAATTCCCTGCTTCCATGCAACTACTCGCAATTATAACTGCGCTAACGGGTACGTACTTTATTATTACGAACGGTTCAATTGAAAATATTGTTTTATCGAAAGAAGCTATTATTTTTGGCCTATTAACAGCAATTGGATTTGCATTTTATACCCTTCATCCAGCTTCTCTCATTAAAGAATGCGGAACAATTGTAGTAATTGGATGGGGAATGTTAATCGGAGGCATTGCCCTGCTTATTTGTAATCGCTCGTTTGAATGGACTCAGCTTTCGCAAACTTTTACACTAAAAACTTTTTCAATGCTTATTCTAATCATCATAAGTGGCACTCTTTCTTTCCTTCTTTATATCGGTAGTTTGAAATATTTAGCCGCAACTGAAACAAGCATTTTATCTAGCATCGAACCGCTTGTAGCAGCCATCGTTTCAATCGCTTGGCTGAATGAATCCTTTGGAGCATATCAACTATTAGGCGGCGTATGTATCGTTCTTTCTGTTATTTTCTTAACGATGCCGCAAAAAGAAAATGAACCTACCTTTTCAACTGAACAAATATAAAAAATGTCAAAAGAGGTCGTACAAAACTTACGACCTCTTTTTATACTTTAAAGGAATTGTCCCACTTTCTAGCAAATACAATTACACTAACAGTAAAAACTAGGAGTGTGACACCATGAAAAAAATCGGAACTATGTTACTTTTCTCCATTCTCATCGCTGGATGCACACAAGCGCAACCTGATTTAAAAAAACCTAAAAAAGAAGCTATCGCAACGTCATCCACTCAAGTTAATGCACCTTCCTTCTTTCACCTTAGCGTTTTAAAAGATGTAAATTGGGAAGAAACACCCTCCTTCATACAAGAAAAAATACCTTTAAAAGGAATTGAAGAAAAAATCGCAATGGCTGATAGCCCTATTATCGCAAACGAAAAAAATGAAATAATGTGGTACTTTTTAGATCCTGAAATGCCAACTGGAAAACTATCTATTATTGCACTAAAGCAAGGATCAGTAACTCCAACACCCTTACTCTTTCAACAAGAATCTTCCGAACCAACTTGGACTACTTCAAATACAATTGATTCTACTACAGACGAACTCCCGCTTACTATGTCGCTACCTTCCTCTGGATTATGGGTTTTAAATATATATGTGAATGAAAAATATTATGATCAGTTTGTAATTACTGCTGAGTAAAGTGACAAAACCAAAACACACTCTCCTTATTTTAATTCCTTATCTCAAAAAAGCAGTGCCTTTTTAGGCACTGCTTTTAGCTATTAATAACTTGGTATTTTCATAATTTGCGCCACACCTGAATCAATGGCTGCTTTCGCTACAGCTTCCGCAACACTTGGAACAACTCTTTTATCTAATGGATTCGGGATTACATAATTCGCATTACGTTCTTCGTCCGTAATGATGTTAGCGATCCCATATGCTGCCGCTAATTTCATCTCTTCTGTAATATCAGTTGCGCGCACATCTAACGCACCGCGGAATATTCCGGGAAACGCCAATACATTATTTACTTGATTCGCATAATCCGAGCGCCCGGTTCCTACTACAGCTGCCCCAGCCTCTAATGCATCCTCAGGGAAGATTTCTGGAATTGGATTCGCCATTGCAAACACAATTGCTTTCTCATTCATCGTCTGTACAAGTTCTTTCGTTAATACGTTAGGAGCAGATACGCCAATAAAAATATCCGCTTGGTGAATCGCATCTTTTAACGTTCCACGCACATGTTCACGATTTGTCTTTTTTGAAACTTCAATTTGTGCTTCGTTCATCCATGTTTCACCTTCACAAACAATACCTTCTAGGCTAACTAGCGTAATGTGCTTTGCACCAGCCTTTAATAATAATTTTCCAATTGCAATTCCTGCCGAACCCGCACCGTTAATAACGATTTTCACATTCTCCATTTGTTTGCTAACAACTTTTAATGCATTAATAACAGCTGCTAAAACGACAATAGCTGTTCCATGTTGATCATCATGAAATACAGGAATATTCGTTTCTTCTTTTAATCGTTTTTCAATTTCAAAACAACGCGGTGCTGCAATATCTTCTAAATTAATCCCTGCAAATGTAGGCTCTAAATTTTTCACAAGGGTAACGATTTCATCCACATCCGTCGTCCCTAAACATAACGGGAAAGCATCTACATTCGCAAATTTTTTAAATAATATACTTTTTCCTTCCATAACAGGCATAGCCGCTTTCGGTCCAATATTCCCTAACCCGAGTACCGCTGTTCCGTCTGAGACAACTGCCACCATATTCCCACGTGCTGTATAGTCATACACTGTTTCTTCATCTGCTGCAATTGCTTTGCAAGATTCCGCTACACCTGGTGTATATGTCAGACTTAAATCATCCGCTGAATTTACTTCTACTTTACTTGTAATCTCAATTTTTCCTACTAATTCTTTATGCAGTAACAATGATCTTTCATTAATTTGATTTTCTAACATACTTATAATCTCCCCTTAATTTGACAAGCTAGCTATATGAATATAGCTAGCTTGTTTGATCATGAAAACATTTTTAATAAGATTGTCGCTGTTACAACCATTGCTGCCCCGCCTAAACGAGTCGAAATTTGTGCAAACGGCATTAATTCCATTCGATTTGAAGCTGATAAAATAGCAACATCTCCAGTTCCGCCTAAACCGCTATGACATCCAGTTACAATTGCTGATTCAACTGGATACATTTTCATCACTTTCCCTACAAGAAAACCTGATGCTACCATTGTAAGAACAACCGATGCACATACGACAACATATCCTACTGAAAGAACTGCTGCTACGTCTTTTAGCGGAATATATAGCAATCCTAGTCCAACCATTAACGGCCAAGTTAAATTCTTCGAAATAAATTTATATAAATGGAATGCTCCTTGCTCCATTTTTGCGGGCATTAATTTAAAGTATTTCACAAGTGCTGCTGAGAAAATCATAATGATTGCCCCAGGGATACCGATGAACTTAGAAGCAAATCCTCCGAAGATGAAGAACGTACACGCGATTAATAAACCTGCTCCCATTAATGAGAAGTCAATTGGCTTCTCTGTATTTTGTTCTTTTAATAATTCTGCTTGATTGTCTGTTTTCACTAATACACCGTTACCACTAAGCTCCGGTTTCTTCTCACCTAAACGCTTCATATACCCTGCACTCACAATTGCGAACATATTCCCAATAATAGCTGCTGGAATAAGCTGTGATACAAACGTTGCTGATGATTCGTTTAAAATATCACTATAAGCTAGCGATAATGGTAAAATCCCTTCCCCGATACCACCACTCACAATTGGTACGATGATAAAGAAGAATGTCTGCTTCATTTCAAATCCAAATAATGAACCGACCAATAATCCTACTGCTACAGAAGCTAACGTTCCTACCACTAAAGGAATAAACATGCGAACGAAACCTTGTACTAACACTTTACGATTCATTCCTAAAATACTTCCGACTACTAAACAAGAAATATATAAATATAAAAAGTTCGATTTTTTCATTAACATAGTCGCAGCTTCCATTGAAGCTGGATTCATCCAGTTAAAAAATACAAGTAATGATGGAATAAATAACGAAAGTATTGCTGGACCACCGATATTTTTTAAAATTGGAATTCTCATCCCAATGTCACCTAAGAAAATACCCATGATCATAATAACCGCAAATCCACCAATCATATCTGCTGGTAATTTATTATATACAGATGCCCCATAAATAATAGCAGCCAATACTACATATAACGGTAAAGGTATAACACCGATTTTTACATTCATAATTTTAGAAGCGAAAGTTTCTCTTTGCACTTCATTTCCTTCAGAAAATGATACCGCTTCCACATTCTTTTGAATTCCCATATGGCACCCCCTTGTTTTCTTAATAACAATATTAAAACGCTTTCAATAGTAAAAATAGTTTTTGTAAGTTTTGTAATTGATTTTGTAATTAAAAAAAGTATAAGCGACTTATAATAAGTCGCTTATACATAAAACTCTATTTTCTTTTGATCAACACATCTTAGTTTACTTACAGGTCTCCCCACATGTTGGTACATCATTTCGTTTTCTAACACTCCAATGTCAGTTAAAAACATTACATATTTCCGAATAGAAACTCTTGAAATCCCAACTAATTGTGACATTTCATCTGTTGTAAACGCTCGTCCATTCAGCGACTCGATCTTCTGCCAAATTAATTGCAACGTTTGCTTCGTTAATCCTTTCGGAAGCTCTTTAGTAGCAGTAGGCTCTCTTTTTTCTTTTTGCAAAATTAACGAATCTAATTCCGATTGACTAATTTTTTGTTGTTCTTTCATGAAAGTAAGTTTTTCTCGATATATAGTTAATGCTTCTTTGAATCGTTCAAATGTAAATGGTTTAATTAAATAATCTACTACGCCATATTGTAATGCTTTTTTAATACTCCCCATATCATGTACAGCTGAAATCATCATAATATCGATTTCTTTTTCTTGATTCCGAATATACATTAAAAGCTCAAATCCAGTCTCTTCAGGCATAAAAATATCAAGTAAGACTAAATCTATTCGTGATTCCTCTAATACTTCTATCGCCGATTTTACGGAATTAACTGCTTGAACAAGTTCAAACCCTCCTACTTGCTCTAAATAATGCGTATTTAACATTGCTACCATCGGGTCATCTTCTACAATTAAAACTTTAATCATATTTGTCTCTCATCCCTACCTTTAGGTATTTCAATTGTTATCTTTGTTCCCTTTCCTACTAATGAATGCATATGAATTTCCCCATTTATTCGCTGTATACTTTCTTTTACAAGATACAAACCATAACCGCGGTTATCTCCCTTTGTGGAATAACCTTTCGTAAATAATGCCTCTATTTCTTTTTCTTGTATACCTTTTCCCGTATCTTGCACTGTAATAATTAATGTATTCCCATATTGTATCTCAACTTCAACTTGCTTCTTTTCACAATTCGTCACTGCCTCTAATGCATTATCAATTAAATTTCCGACAATCGTAATTAGTTCATGAGTAATACTTTCATCATCTATTTCTGGCATGTAAGAATCTTCACTTATAATTAATTTTATATTTTTCTCTCTAGCATAGCTCAGTTTTCCGAGTAAAAAACCAGCAAACACTGGACTTTTTATTCTTTTCATAACCCCACCAATTTCATATTGGTGCTCTGATACCATACCGCTTATATACTTCTGTAATTCTTCATACTGTTTCATGTGTGTAAGCCCTAATACGACATGCATTTTATTCATAAATTCATGCGATTGTGCTCGTAATGCTTCCGCATATAGCCTAATACCAGTTAATTCTTCTGCTAATTTTCTAATCTCTGTTTTATCACGGAATGTTGCAATCGCGCCAACTATTTCTCCTTTTACATATAACGGAACACGATTCGTCACAATCGTAATTCCATAAATATTTTGTTCTTCGTTTAATTGTACCTCTCCCGTTTGTAATACTTCTTTTATATGTGAATTAGGCATATACAACTCAACATCTTTACCGATAAAATCTTCTTCAAGTCCACTTTTCTTAAACAATCGTTTTGCCTCATTATTTATTAAAGTTACATTAGCCTCTTTATCTACAGCAATAATACCTTCCTTTACAGATTGTAGCATCGTATTTCTTTCTTCAAGAATTTTCGCTATCCTGTGAGGTTCAAGACCAAATAAACTTTTCTTTATATGTCTGGCTAGCAATATTGCTCCTATCATTCCGACTAGTACCCCAACTCCAACTCCAATATAAATGATATGTCTACTTTCCTTAACTCTCTCTTTTACATTATCTGCTGAAATACCAACAGCCACCGCTCCAAGTTGTTCACCTGTTTCAGAAAATACAGGTACAAACACTCGCATTGAAATACCTAAAGTTCCTTCTGCCAGCGATACATGTTCCTTTCCTTTCAATGCAGGTCCTTCATCTCCCCCAATAAAATGATGACCTATTTTTTGAGGATTTGGATGTGACTTTCTTATTCCATTCATGTCCATAACTACAATAAATTGAACACCTGTGTTTTTTAATATTCTATTTGTATACGTTTGAATTGCAGAAGTATCTGCTTTCCCAATTAAACCATCGATTACAATTGAATCATTCGCCACAATGTGTGCAATCGTTTTTGCTTTCTCTGCTTGGCTATCCTCCGTTGTCCGTTCTACATTGTGACTAATTAATATATCTGTCACAAGTAAAGAAAAAATTACAACTGTACAAACTAACAATGTAATCGTTTTCCATAAATTCCATAGTCTTTTTCTTTTTTTCATCCCGTTAATGACTCCCCTAATTGCTGAATAGAAAAATAAGTAAGGTGATATTATTCTCACCTTACTTATCTGCTGTTATTATACTTTAAATTTACTAGTCATCGCTTGTAGTTCTTCGGCCATCTCAGCTAAGTTTTGCGAAGCTGAACTAATTTCTTCCATTGAATTCACTTGTTCTTCTGTTGAAGCAGCAACACTTTGCATACTAGCTGTATTTTCTTCTGCAGCTGCTGCAATTTCATCAATAGCATTTGTCACTTCATTTGCATCTCCAGCAATTCTCTTCGTTGTTTCTACCATTTCATTCACTTGAGAAACAATATGTGTAGTAGAACTTAAAATTTCCGTAAAACTTACTTTCGTTTTTGTTACAACATCAAGACCTTGTTGAACTTCTCCATTCACATTATCCATCGCCTTAACAGTATGTTCAATATCAGCCTTAATTTCTGCAATTAAATTCGCAATCTCTCCAGATGATTCTCCTGATTGCTCCGCTAATTTTCTAACCTCATCTGCTACAATAGCAAACCCTCGGCCCTGTTCACCTGCTCTTGCTGCTTCAATAGCCGCATTTAAAGCTAAAAGGTTCGTTTGAGTAGCGATATTTTGAATTGCTTCAGAAATAGCTCCTACCTGCTTTGATTTCTCATCAAGAAGTTTAATAATAGCATCCGACTCGGATACCGACCTAGAAATAGACTGCATTTGTGTTGCAGTTTGTTCAACCAAGTCTTCCCCCTCTTTAGCTCGCTCTCTCGCATGTAATGAGGAGATAGAAATCGATTCCGCGCTTCCGTTTACATCTTGAATTGCTGTATTTACTTGTTGTAATGTAGCCGCACCTTCTTCAACACCTTGACTTTGTGATTCAGCCCCACCTGATACTTGTTCCATTGCAATTGTAATTTGATCTGTCGCATCATTTGCTTGCTGTACGCTCGCTGTTAACTCTTCAGCCGATGCAGCGACATGCTCTGCTGAAAAACTAATTTGAGTAATCACATCTTGTAAAGAGGCAGACATTTCATTAAAGGAATTCCCTAATTTCCCTATATCATCCTTGGAATGAATTGTAATTTTCTCTGTTAAATCTCCCTTACTAATTTTATATGCCGAGTCAGCTATTTTTCTTAATGGTCTTGTAATAGACTTTGTGATGAAATAAATTAATACACTGCCAAATACAATAGCGATAGCAATGACAATAAAAGTCTTATAAAACACTGGATTCGCAGCTTGGATAATTTCTTCATCAAACATGACTCCAACTACTTTCCAGCCCGTTTTCTCATTTGTTGCAAAGATTAAATTCTTTTTATCATCTTTTTCTGTATAAGCAACATTTCCTTGTTTTTCTTCATAAATTGGTTTAATCCAAGGATCAGTAACTTTTGCACCTGGTTTTCTAGATGGATGACTAACAATTTGCTTATTTTGATCTAAAATAACTGCATAACCTTTTTCCCCAATATTAATCATTTTGGAGATTTTTAAAATGTTATCTAAATTTAAGTTAATTCCTATAACACCTTTACCATCTTTTACTTCTTTAGCAATTGTCACTACCATATTTTTTGTAGATGCTGATTGATATGGCGCAGTAACAATTACTTTCCCTTTATTTTCATGTGCTTCTTTATACCAATCTCTATCTGTTGGATTATACCCATCAGACATTTGGATAAATGGTTCTCTTATAAACTTTCCCGTCTGCGTTCCAATGTAAATACCTTCTACTTCTGGATGAAGTTTTATATATTGCGCTAATTTCGTTCTTACTATTTCTTCTTGTCCGTTTGGATATGTATCCTCTGTTAAGATGTCCGCAAAGTATGCTGCATCAACAAATTTCTCTTCTATATTTTGAGAAATAACAGTATTTAAAATCGAAATATTTTCCTTTGCTTTACCTGTGATTTGTTGTTCAAAATTTGTTTTGGCAGTTTGATATGAAACACCACCGATAATAAGTCCTGGTATAGTTAAAATAAGAAAAAATGAAATGATTAATTTTTTCTTGATACTCATACATTTAACCCAGTTAAATATTTTTTGCATAATAAGCCTCCTTTATGTAATGTGAATACTTGTGTAATTTTATACAAGTTACATATATAAAACAATATATAATGATAACATGTAATATTTTTGTCAATTATGCATTTTTACATATTCACTCCTTCTAAAGATTTAATCATAAAAAATAAGAGAACTTAAGCTTATATAATAAGCTCAAGTTCTCTTATTTCTGTACAAAAAAACGCCTACAAAAAATCCGCTTACAATTCCTTACATCTCTTTCCTTACTAGTTCATTTGGAGCTTTTCACATAACTAATCGCCTGACTCCCCATTTGCACCCATGCCTGTTCAAATTTTTCTCTCGGCACTTTTACATCTAAGCTATCCTTAAGTGGATCCCGAATATATACAGATTCCTGATCATATCCAATAAGTACAACACAATGTTCATTATATGTAATAGAAACATCTCCACTATTTGTTTCCCATGTAGTAAATTCATCTTCATCTAATGGCTCAAATTTTGCATTTGTAATCATAACTACTGGTTGTCCTGCTTTTACACTCTTATAAAGCTCTTCTATACTCTTCCCTGTTAAATCCACAGCTTTATTAGGTAAATATTTTTTCGCTAACTGAAAAAGTGGTCCATGATATACACCATATCCAGATTCAGAAAAGGTATAAATATTTCCTACGAATCCTTCATTCGGATTCCCACGTACACCATCGTTCATAAAATCAACTTTCTTTATTTCATTTGCTAATTTCATCTTATCCACTGTAATGCCTGCATATTGTAACATCATCGCTAAACTAGTCACTTCACAGCCTCTATCTAGCTCTGGTAATTGCTGAATGAAAGGTACATTTGATAAGATAACCTTTTCATCACGATTAAACTCCACTTGTTTTCCACTTTGTATATTGAAGAATGTTAATTTCTCCACATACTTTGTAATTCCATTTGTATAGATCCCCCATACTGCTATACCGAGTAAAGCCATACCTATATACCACTTAAACTTCCGTATCACTTTCACTCCCTTTTTAGTTCGTTAAATAAGAATAAAACGCGTCCGCATCCGTTCGAATCACTGGTACAAAATTTAGTTCTTTTCCTTTTTCAGGCTGATCCTTTTTTATTTTTTCTGCTAATTCTTGAACGTTCATATTCGTTTTATCCATATTAAGCTCATCTGCCATTTGTAACACTTTTTGTTCATTAATTTCGCTTAATACTTGATATATATCTTTCCCATACAAATCGATATGATATTCTTTTGCTTCTTCCTGTACTTTTTGTTCATACACTTCTTGCGCTAACACTTCTATCTCTTTTCCTTTTGGTGAAATACCTAACTTCCCCGCTTCCTCTCTTACTTTCGTTCCATAAATTTCTTCTGCAATGTCCTCTATTTCTTTTCCATTTGTCGAAATGCCTAATTTATCCGCCTCATCATTAATTTTAATCGTATTAATTTGATTAATTAAATTTACAATTGATGTATTCTCTATAGATATGCCTAACTTTAAAGCTTCTTGCTTCACTTTTGTTTCATAGATTTCTTCTGAAAGAGTTCCAACATCTTTTCCTTCAATCGAAATTCCTAGCTGCTTCGCTTCTCTTCCTACTTCCGACTCATGGATTTCTTTTTCTAGCGTAATTTGTTCTTTCCCTGCCGTTTCAATCCCTAAATTCTCCGCTTTTTCTTCTGTATGCACAGCATGTATCTTTCCATTGTTTAATTGTTCTTTGCTGCGCTGCTTGTAATCTGTCTTTCCTTTTGATGTTTCAGAAGGAGAGGCACCCCCTAATATACTTAAACTCATTACTCCAATAGTGAATACCATCATCATTTTCTTTTTCAAAATTAATTCCTCCCTCTTACACTTTCTTTTCCATCATTCCCTATACATAATCGAAATAACATTATGATTGATATAATCTGCTCAAATACCTTTTTATAATCGCTTCTTTAGGGGACAAACTTTCTGTATATAATACATGTTATAAATAGTTTCTTAACTTTCCCTTAAAAAAAGACGACCTTGTAAAAACAAGGTCGTCTTCTCACTTATATTCTTTGATTTTTAGGAAGAATCACTTCAAAGCAAGTGCTCTCTCCCCATTGGCTCTCTACTGATATTTTCCCATAATGCTTTTCTACAATCCAGTTCGCGATTGAAAGGCCTAATCCCGCTCCCTCTGACGCACTTCTCGCTTTATCTCCTTGATAAAAACGATCAAATAGTTTCGGAATGTCCTCATCTTTCACTCCTATCCCATCATCTTTCACTCGTATACGAATCGAACTGTTCGTTTGCGTACAATCGATTTGTATATGTCCTCCCTCATTTGTATACTTCATCGCATTATCTAACAATATGACCATCATTTGATGAATTCTCTCCCTATCACCCATAAATGATATGTCATGCTCTACTTTCAATATCATCTCTTTTTCTTGATAGGAAGCAATTTCCTTATATGGCTCTACTATTTCTTCTAACAATTTATCCATTTCAAACGTCTTCTTATCCATCTCAATTTGATTAGAATCTGAACGTGCTAACAATAATAAATTAGCTACAAGCTTAGATAATCGTCTACACTCCTTTGAAATCGTAGAAATATCCATCGCTTTTTCTTCTATTGTCGCAGATGGTGACTGAAATAATATATCTGTTTTGGATTGAATAACCGCAAGCGGTGTCCTTAATTCATGTGATGCGTCCGACACAAATTGTTGCTGTTTTTCCCATGAATTTTGAATAGGTACGAGTGCCCTGCCAGCTAAGAAAAATCCGATTCCTATTGCACATAGACTTCCTATGCTACAACCTATCACAAGAATTAAAAATAAAGTATGTAACATTTCTTTTTCAGCCGTTATATCCCTTGCAATTTGAACTATTTTTGCATCTTTCTGAAATGCAAATATTCTAAAATATCGTCCTTGTACTTCTATATCTTGCAAAGTTCCTAATTTCTTTGGAGAAAACTTTTCCAAATTGTCTTCAAAAATAAAACGACGTTTGCCGTTTTCAATATCTATCTCCACCGTGTTTCCAAGCCAAGTTAACTCCATTATCCTTGGATCCCCAATTGGAGGATATCCTCTAATTTTTTTAGGTAATTTTTTATCATCTGCATTCTTTCTATGTTGAACGGCTTTTTCTATCGATTCATTTACTCCACTATAAATACGCTTATATGTGTAAGAATAAATGATACTACCTAATACGCCTATCAAAATGATAAATACTAATGAATTCAATATAGTCAATCGAATGCGCGTCTTCTGAAACATGCTTCCCTTTTTCATTGTTCTTTTAATATATATCCAATACCTCGAACGGTTTGAATATCTTTCTGATAACCGAATGGCTCTAATTTTTTACGTAAATGATGTACATACACTTCTACAATTGCCACTGTCGTATCTGAATCAAATCCCCAAACACGATCAAAAATTTGTTCACGCATTAAAATCTTTCCGCTATTTTGAACGAGGTACTCTAGAAGCTCATATTGTTTTAATGTTAACTTCATACTTTGTCCATCTACTTGAACATCTTTATCTTTTCCAAACAGTTCAATCCCTTTATAGCGAATCGTCTGCTTTGTTGTTAAACTACCGCTTCGTCGTAATAGAGCACGAATTCTCGCTTTTAACTCTGGAGCCTGAAATGGCTTAACAATATAGTCATCTCCACCAAAATCCAATCCCTTCACCCGATCTTCTAAAGAATCTCTCGCTGTTAAAAATAGGACTGGTGTTTCAATCTTTTCATCACGTATTTTTTGAATCACTTCAAACCCGTCCATTTCTGGCATCATCACATCAAGCAAAATTGCGTCATATATATTTTGTAATGCTAGAAATAATCCCTCTTCTCCATTCAATGCTGTATCTACTTCAAATTCGTCGTGTAATATTTGGACAATAGATTCTAATAAAGAATCATTATCTTCTACTACGAGTAAGCGCATATTCTCACCTTCCACCATATTGTTCAATTCTATTTATAATTACATTTTAACGTTTTTCTCGACATAAAATTTGGAAGACTTATTGTACAAGCTCTTCCTTAAATTTAGCTTAATAAAAAATTGAAAGAAATAAGATTTCCCTTATCTCTTTCAATTTTTTACTACATATACCTTTTTACTTGGCAATTCCAAACAATTTAGCTGGCCGCCATATACAGCACCGCCATCAATTCCTATAATACGATTGCTCCCAAAATATACGCCACAATTCTCACTACCGTGAAGCGTTTTTGTTTTCGTAAATGGTAAACAAGTTGCAATGGAGTTAAACAAATAATGAAAAGGGAAAGATTCATTCTAGACCCTTTACTCATATAAAAGAGATAAGACTTCTTCATTTTTTTGATCCCTTATCTCCCTATAGAGAAAGCCGTATCCCTTTTAAGGATACGGCTTTCTCTTATTTTTCACTCGTACGAGCTGAAATACTAATTGCTCTATCTGTTGCTTTTGCAGCTTCATCTAGCGCTTCTTTACTATTCTTTCCGTCATACATTGCCTCTAATGCTTTTACAACTGCATCTCGTGATTCTGGGAATACACTAATTAAAGCACCTTGTGTTGCTGGAGATTGTTTCGTCGCTTGCAATTGATCTACTGTTACTTTCAACTGTGGATATTTTTCATACTGCTCTTTCACTAACGGTTCATTATATGCGTCCGGATTAATAGAGAAATAACCTGTTGCAGTATGCCACTTTGCTTGTACGTCTGGCTTCGTTAAATATTTCATAAAGTCCCAAGCACCTTGTTGTGTTTCTTCTGAAACCATATTCGTCATCCATAATGATGCACCTCCGATAACAACACCATTTTGTTTCGAATCTTCTGGGTATGGAATATACGAAACGCCTACATTAAACTTAGATGCGTCAATTAAATCACGAACACCAGCTGAAGAATCTAAATACATAGCAACTTGGCCAGACTGGAACGCAGCACGAATATCATCCCAACTTGCTCCATATTTTCCTAATGCACCAGCTTTATTTAACTCATCTAGCATCCCAAATACTTTCTGTCCTTCTTTACCGTTAAATACTGCTTTCTTTGCAGCATCTTTACGACCATTTTCATTATCTACATATAAAGCGCCTTGTGTCGCTAACAATTCTTCAAAGAACCAACCATAGTTCAACATTGAGAATCCATATTGCTTTACATTTCCGCCATCCTTAATCGTTAACTTTTTCGCTGCTTCTTGTAATTCCGCATACGTTTTCGGAGCTTTCTCTGGATCTAAGCCCGCCTTTGCGAAAGCATCTTTATTATAAATTAATACTGGTGTAGATGAATTAAATGGCATAGAATACATTTTTCCATCAACTGAATAATAATTTGTAATTGCTTTTTCCAATTTTGAAGTATCATACTTATCTTTTTTTATCCAACTATCAATTGGCGTAATCTTTTTGCTATCAATCATATATTTTGTTGTAATTTCACTCGACTGAACAAGAGCTGGTGCTTCTTTCGTAGCAGACATCGTTTTAAATTTCGTTAAAGACTCTTCATATGTCCCTTGGAACTCTGCCTTTATCTCATATTTATTTTGTGACTTATTATAGTCTGCAACAAGCCCATCTAGTACGCCTTGTGTTTTTCCACCCATCGCATGCCAAAAACGAATTACAGTTTTATCACCATTTTTTTCAACTGGTGCTACTTTTGCCTGTGCTTCAGGTTTTCCCTCTGTTTTACTGTTTGAACAAGCAGCACTAGATAATGCCATTGTTGCTACCATTAATAGAGCAGCACCTTTTTTAACTAGACTCATTTTAATCTCACCTTCTCTTAGTTATTTAATTGCACCTTTTGTTAATCCTTGTTGTAATTGCTTTTGCCCTAAAAATAATAGAATCAATGTTGGTATAACGATGACCGTAACGCCAGCCATTACGCTTCCCCAATCAGTTGCAACTTCTTGAGATTGAAGCTGCTTCACACCAATTTGAACTGTTCTTACCGTTTCATCAGTGGTCACTAAAAGTGGCCATAAGTACATATTCCATGTTGTTAAAAAACTATATACTCCAAGCGTAATAAAACTCGTTTTACAATAGGGAATTACAACGCTGAATAAAAAACTTACATTTCCAATCCCTTCAATAAAAGCAGCTTCTTTCAGTTCATTTGGAAGTGTCATAAAATGTTGACGTAACAAGAAAATACCGAAAGCTGTTGCAAAAAACGGCACTGTCATCCCAGCGAAACTATTGATCCAGCCAAAGTTTTGAATCGTTAAAAAGTTAGGTACCATCGTTGCTTCCCACGGAATAAGCATCGTTGAAATAAACAGGAAAAAAATAAGATTTCTTCCCTTAAACTGAAGAAAGACAAAAGCATACGCCGCTAAGCTTGACACGATAAGTTGTCCAATCATAACAACTGTCGATACAACTAAGCTGTTATATAAATATGTAAAAAGTGGTACTTTCTGAAAAATATTAATGAAATTATCAAAAGTAAATTGAGTTGGAAATATCCTTCTCATTTGAATATCGTCTGGTGTCATAAAGCTTATTAAAAACGCATACAGCACAGGAAAAAATACCATTACTGCACTAATTATGAGCAGCATGTATAGCAGGAAATTTTGTTTCCACTGTTTAACGATCATTTATAATGCACCTTTCTCTCAGCAAATTTAAATTGAAGTAATGTAGCAATGAAAATGAAAACAAATAGTACCATCGCTTGTGCACTTGCTGTCCCAAATTGATGATTCACAAATGCCTCTTTATAAATCGAATATACAATTAAATTTGTTGCATCATTCGGTCCACCGTGCGTTAAAATATCAATTTGTCCAAAGCTTTGGAACGCACTAATTAACGTTACTGTCACGATAAAGAATAAAGTTGGTGACAGCATCGGTAATGTAACACGACGAAGCTTATATAGATAACTTGCACCATCTATAGATGCACTCTCATATAAAGACGTATCAATATTTTGTAAACCACCTAATATAACTAAAAATGCAAATCCTGTATTCACCCAAACCGTTGTAACTGATACAGAGAATAGTGCCCAGTCCGGACTCGTTAACCATGCAATTGCAGGAAGATTCATAGAAGCTAATATATTATTGAATAACCCGACACTTGGATGAAATAAAAATAACCAAATCACTGCACTAGCAGCTACTGATATTCCCATTGTCGAAGAAAACAGAACTCGAAATAACCCAATACCTCTTACCTTTCCGTTTGCAATCAATGCAAGAAACAAAGCAAATATAATACTCGTAGGCACTGTATATAAAACAAATAGTAAAGTTGATTTTATACTTTTGTAGAAGGCAGGATCAGAGAATAAATATTGATAATTTTCTAAGCCAACGAAAAGATTAGCTTCTCCATGTATATCGGTTAAATAAAAACTATAGTAAATCGTCCTAAACAATGGATAGAACAGAAAAATTGAAAATAGCAAAATAGATGGCGCTAAAAACAATAATCCTATTCTTAAATCTTTTGTTCTCCCCCATAAATTTTTCTTTTTTGACACTTTTGTTTGAACCGGTAACTTACTCACTTCGATCATTATTTCGCCACCACTTTCAACTCTTCTTCAGCTACCACTTTTAAGCGTTCATTCGTGTTTTGATTAAAGAAGCATAACTTTTCTTCCGAGAATAATAATTTTACTTTGTCACCTTTATTCAGGAGTAACTGTCCAATGACTTTCGCACTCCAAGTTGTTCCGTTTATCACGAAGTTTAATATAGATTCATTCCCTAACACTTCTACAGATTGCAATGTAACTTCTTGTCCTTTCTCGGACAATGCAATATGTTCTGGACGCATGCCTACTCGAACAGTTCCTGCTGTTAATTGCTTTAATTGTCCAATAGATAATGGGATTTGCAATTGCCCTATATGTAATACACCTTTTTCTTTGTCTACTTCTCCATCATTTATATTCATCGAAGGAGACCCTATAAAACTTGCAACAAATTCATTCGCTGGTTTGTTATAGATATCAAGCGGTGTTCCAACTTGCTGTATGCTTCCTTTATTTAAGACCATAATACGATCTCCCATAGTCATCGCTTCTATTTGATCGTGAGTAACGTAAATCATTGTAATTCCTAAACGCTGTTGAATTTCTCTAATTTCAATCCTCATTTGCGCACGTAATTTCGCATCTAAATTCGAAAGTGGTTCATCCATTAAACAAATCGGCGCTTGACTCACAATCGCCCTAGCAAGCGCAACACGCTGTCTTTGTCCACCTGATAATTGGCCTGGTTTCATTTTCACATACTCTTTCAGTCCTACCATTTCCACAGCTTCCATTAATCTCTTTTGTCGCTCTTCTTTTTGTACTTTCCTTACCTTAAGTCCGAATAAAATATTTTCTTCTACAGATAAGTGTGGATATAGTGCATAATTTTGAAATACCATTGATAGATTACGATCTTTCGGCTCTAAATCATTTGCAACGCGTTCATTAATAATTAAATCCCCCGAAGAAATTTCTTCTAAACCAGCAATCATTCTTAATAATGTACTTTTTCCACATCCTGAAGGGCCAACTAAAACAAAAAATTCTCCCTTCTTAATATGAACCGATACACCTTTAACCGCTGTCTCCTCTGCATTTTGATATACCTTTGAAACATTTTTCAATTCAATCACAAGATTGCACTCCTTTTTTCTTCTTGTATCCATACTTCATAGTGACTCGTCGAAATCGCGCTCGCTCCCGAACGAATAGCAATTTCTGCATCTTCTCGCGTTTGAATCAATCCGCCTGCAATGATAGGAAATTCTATCTCCTCTGCTAACTGCTTAATAATTGAAGGCATAATACCAGGCATAATCTCTACTGCATTCGGTTTAGTCGTTTTACAATTTTCAATTGATTTTGTAAGAGATAAAGTATCGACAATAAAAATACGTTGGATCGTTTTTAATCCAATTTTATTGGCATTTCGAATTGTCGATCCTTTTGTTGAAATAATGCCTTGTGCTCCGATAACGTCTTGAATATACGAAAGTGCTTCCTCTGTATTCGTATTTAAACCTTGTATAAAATCACAATGAAGAAAGACATCATGTCCATGTTTCTGTAATTCATATACACGCTCTGGTAATTCCAGCATTGAACCGGTCATAAGAAAAACTGTTTTCGGTAACTTTTTGTATGTGTTGTATCCTTTCCAATCCTTTATCATCGCAATATAAGGTTCCTTAAACATTCATTCCACCTAGCTTTTCTATTTTTATCCAAACTAAAAACACCTACTTACATAGAACACCTTTCTCCTTATTTGAACTCTAGGGAATAGAGCACACCTAAGAAAGTGGCACGTTATATGTAAGCGGGTGTTCTCAAATGTTCTCTACCCTAGTTATTTTGTTACCTTTACTATATTACGCATTTATTAAGTCAGTTTTGATAGATTGTTAATTAGCTGTTAATCGAATGTTAATATTCACCTATTCCTTTTTACACTAATCATTACATAGGAATAGTACAAACAAACTCCCAACTACCTTTCATATTCTATAATTAAGGTTGTTTAATTTTCTTATCACTTTTTGAATTAAAGTTATTTTCAGAAGTATGTTTCTTCTCGTATTAATATTGTCCATAATGCAACAATACCTGCACTATTACCTTAAAACTCCTTATCTATCCCTCTCTTCAAATGATTTTTCCAAAACAAAAATCCCATTCAAATACACATTACTGAATCCATCATACTCAATGATTTCTTCATTCTGTCTATCTACATGGGATTATTTTTCGTTTTTTATTCTACTGGTTGTTGTGGTTGTACTACTTCATTCGCTCCAGCTGCCCTCAACATATTTGCAATATCTTTAAAACCTCTTTTTTCAGCAAATTGAAGTGGCGTAATATTTTCCTTATTGGCCGTATTTACATCTGCCCCGTGGTCAATAAGCATTTGAATTACTTTCTTGTGATTTTCACTACCATTTCCTAATACAATTGCTTCTACTAAAGCTGTTCCACCACGAGCATTTTTATAATTGACATCAATATCTGTATGCTCTAACAATTCCTTTACGACCTCTACATGGCCACGCTCAGCTGCAGAAATAAGTGCTGTTCCGCCTGACTTAGTCGTTTCTTTCGTATTAACTCCTGCATTAATTAATACTTTTATAATATCCGTATATCCTTCTCTACTTGCATAAAGAAATGGATTGCTTTGTTTCTCATCTTTAATTTCAATATTAGCACCTGCACCAATTAATGCTTTAACTGTCTCAACATGATTTTGGTACGTTGCTGCAAGGACCGGTGTTTCTCCGTTGTCACCTTCTACGTTTATATTCGCTCCATCTTGAATCAACTTCATAGCTGTTTCTGTATCTCCAAGAGTGGCAGAAAGTAGCAACTGTTTGTCCATTAAATTTATACTTTTTTCTTCTTTAGATTCTTCCTTTTCTTTATGCTTCTCTTGTTTCTTTTCGTTTTTCACATGAACCGGTTTCGATTCTGGCTCTTCTTGCTTATCGCAAGCCACTACCGTCATTAAAAGTCCTAATAACATACATAATAAAATTTTTTGTTTTCTCACAACTACAGCTCCTATGAAAGATAATGTTTTCTTAACCATTCCTCCATCACATACAATAACTCTTCTTGAGTACATTTATCCATAAGCCCTTTATATTCCTTCTTTAATTGGATTATCTTAAACTTATATGATGTTTCTCAACCTATTGGAATGATACGCCTGATGGCCTCATCATTAACATTATGAAGCAATTAGTTTAGCACGTTTTCACCGCATTTGTATACATTTCTAAAAAGTACATACATGGTTGCTTTAGGTCACTACATTCCATTGTAACCGTTCTTCTAAAAATTTTACACCTTTTCTATATTTGCACCTGAGTAACACTAGAAAAAGACAACCATACAGTTGTCTTTTTCTAGTATTACTGATGCCCGCCGTGTTTTCCCTTTTTCGGGTTCCCCATCATTTCTTTATTCATTTCCCATTTATGCTCTGCTAGCTCTTTATACGAAAGAACTTTCCCCTTATAGTTAGATACAAAGTTCTCTGCATCTTTTTTGTTTTTAAATGAAATGACATTATAAGCCATTGGTGTTGTAATTGTTTTATCATATACGTAAGTAGCGTCTTCTAACGAAACCCAATCTTTCGAATCATAATCTCGAACAAATTTTTCTTTCGTCTTTTCGCCTGGATTAATCTCCATTCATTTATACATACAACCGATATCATCAAACTTTAATGCTTTTCCATTTTCTAAAATAATTTCCGTTGCAAATTGATTATCCATTACTCCAATTTGGCAAATATCACACTTATCATGTTTCTCATCAATTGCCACTGCCTCTGCTTGTTTCTTACCACATCCTACAATTGTAAAGACAAAGAATAAGCATATAGCAAACATCACATACTTTGTTCTCATTGTATTATTTCCTCCCTAACCCTATCTTCTACAAGGAGCATATCAAAAACTTGTGTGCGATTTGTGAAAAAACAATGTGTCTTTTGTAATATATAGAACAAAAAAGATGTGTAGTCATATCTACACATCTCTCATTATTCACAACCTGTAATTAATAAATCATCTTCCAACCTAACTAATAATGTATCTGTATGAATTTGCTGCCCAACAACTACATTTACTAATCTTATATTTCCACTGATGCCGACTGCAACCTTTTCAAGCTCACCGTTATTTTTTCGGATCATCATTAATTTTTCCCACTCATATACGTAAGAAGATTCATTAACAAAAAGCTCTTCTACTTTTCCTTCATAAGAACTATAAATCTCTTCCATTCTCGTTTTCATATAAAATCTACTCCCTATGTCACACTTCAATATTTTCATCTTATTCTACCATTCTTATGGAGAGCAGCTTACTTTTTAAAAAATTCAAATTAACTCCTGTGAACAAAATGAACAAAATAAATATTATGCTTCTAATGATGTTATTTTTCAAATTATTTACCATTCAAATAGATGCTTTTATGATAAACAAAAAACCTTTTTTCTGAATTTTTATTTTATTTTGAAAGCGTAATCATTTTTGAGGGGGAGATTACATGTTAGCACTACTTGGATTTGCAATGGTATTTGTCTTTATGTTTTTAATTATGACGAAACGTATGTCTGCACTAGTCGCATTAATATTAATTCCAATTACTTTCGCATTAATTGGTGGTTTTTATGCAAATATGGGGCCTATGATGTTAGAGGGAATTCAAAAACTAGCACCTACTGGTATTATGCTTATGTTTGCTATTTTATATTTTGGAATTATGATTGATAGCGGTTTATTCGATCCTGTCATTAGTAGGATTTTGAAATTTGTAAAAGGAGATCCTTTAAAAATTGTTGTTGGCACAGCAATTCTTACTATTATCGTTTCATTAGATGGGGATGGAACGACAACGTATATGATTACTGTTTCCGCAATGTACCCACTATATAAACGCCTTGGAATGAATCCACTTATATTAGCCGGTGTTGTTATGTTAGGTGCAGGGGTGACAAATCTTACACCGTGGGGTGGACCGACAGCTCGGGTTATGAGTGCACTTGGACTAGACGCATCAGAGCTCTTTACACCACTTATACCAGGAATGATTGCTGGTGCACTTTGGGTAGTTTTCGTTGCTTATTATCTTGGGAAAAAAGAGAGAAAACGTTTAGGAATTATGGATGTACAATATTTAAAACAAATGCAAACAACAGATGAGCAAGCTGCAACAGTAGAAGCTGCTGTTCATAAACGCCCTAAACTTCTATGGATTAACTTTTTATTAACTGCTACCTTACTTGTGTGTCTCATACTAGAAGTTATGCCGTTACCTGTTTTATTTACAATCGCTTTCGCTATTGCTGTTATGCTTAACTATCCAAACTTAGAACAACAGAAAGAGCGTATTGCTTCTCATGCTGGAAACGTATTAGCGGTTGTTTCTCTCGTATTTGCCGCTGGAGTTTTCACTGGAATTTTATCAGGAACAAAAATGGTAGATGCAATGGCTCAAAGTGTAGTTACGCTTATACCAGATGCACTTGGACCACAACTACCAATTATTACAGCGCTTCTTAGTATGCCATTTACATTTTTCATGTCTAATGATGCATTTTACTTCGGGGTATTACCTATTTTAACGAAAGCTGCTGCTACTTACGGAATTAGTGCAGCTGAAATGGGACGTGCTTCCTTACTTGGGCAACCTGTTCACTTATTAAGCCCTCTTGTCGCATCCACTTATTTATTAGTCGGAATGGCCAAAGTTGATTTTGGTGAACACCAACGCTTTACTTTATTGTGGGCAGTTGGAACGACAATGGTGATGTTGATTACTGGAATTGTAATTGGAATTATTCCAATATAAAATAAAAAACAGTAGCAGACATATATCCGCTACTGTTTTTTATTTTGAAGAAACAAGAAAATACCTTCTTTCTGGTCTCCCCACACTTCCATATATTAGCTCTGCGTGAACTTTTTTCCTAGATATTAAATACTCTAAATAGCGCCTTGCTGTTGACCTGCTTACTCCGACCATTGAGCTTAGCACTTCCGCAGTAATACCTTCTTCCTTTACTGTTAACATATGCTTTTTTATTTTTGCTAAAGTTAAGGGGTCTATCCGATACGATAAACTTAACTAAATCTATACAATTCAATCAAATTTACACAAGTTAGTGCTTCATCGTGTTCTCGCAACCCCGAGGGGACGAGGGGTATAACACTCCACACGAGGCAGTATCGTTACCTCCTATTATCAAGCATTTATTTTACCCATCTTGATAAATTTATCGCAGCATTTACATCCCGATCGTGATGGCTATTGCATGAAGCACAACACCACTCACGTATTTTTAAACTC
The DNA here is from genome assembly GCF_054062215.1 of Bacillus sp. TE9106W. Taxonomy (NCBI): domain Bacteria; kingdom Bacillati; phylum Bacillota; class Bacilli; order Caryophanales; family Bacillaceae; genus Bacillus; species Bacillus sp. TE9106W. The sequence goes on along the minus strand of NZ_JBSSFA010000011.1, from coordinate 32,381 downwards.
CACTGTCCTTCTGGTTGAACTGAATGGTCGTATTTAACGCCGCAACATGAACAGATATTGCTTGAGGCGAACCATTTATCAGCTTTTACATACGCAATGCCGTACTTCTCGCACTTGTATGATAAACATTGAAAGAAGAAGTGTAATTTTTGAAATGAAAATGCTTTCGATAGTTTTTTGTTTTTTAACAGGTTTGAGATAGATAAGTCTTCCACAACAATTCTCATTGGTTTGGTTTTCACCAATTTAGCTGTTGCTTGATGGATATGGTTATTTCGGATATTCATAATTTTCCTAGATAACCGCAGGTGCTCCGCTTTCGCTTTTTCATATCCAGCAGATTGAATTTTTACACCTTTTTTAAATCTCCTAGACATATCTCTTTGTGCTGACTTTTTCCTTTTCAAAAGTTTTTTAACCTTGGCATCTTTGTTTATATTTCGTTCTTTCATAATTGGCATAAAATCCTTGAATCAAATCTTTTTTGGATTTATAAGAAGTGTGATACCCATTTTTGTACTTTTTGAACGAATGTTTTCTCGCCATATCAAAATCTTTTGAAGCCTGTTTGGGAACTTGTGCATTAATGTCTTTTAACCACTCATATTTCTTTCGCTTCTTGATCTTTGTAAATCGTTTCTGTAAAGCTAACTGTGAAACAGATTTTCCAAATAGCTTATAGTATCTATCACTCATTCTTTTACAATAGTTATAAGCAAATCTCGCAGCACCGGCATGGTTTCTAAGCAATTTTTCTTGTTCAGGCGTTGGAATCAGTCTGACTTTCTTCGCCAATATCATCAGAATGTAACTCCTTTAATGAAAGATTTGTTCTTCTGAATCGTAGCGTGTTCCACCAGCATTCTCCTGAGACTACTCGGATGCAAACCTGTTAATTCTGATACTTGACTAACTCGTAAAAATTTCATTATTATTCTTACCTCATTGAATCTAACATAGCACATACGTTCTACATTTTCAAGGAAGTTTGATAGATTTAATTAAGTTTATCTCGTTCAACTAAGGGCGCAATTCCTTAGCCAGTTCTCTTATGAACTTCTCATGTTTTCACATGAGCGCAGACTATATGTTTATCTCTTTAGAGATAGAGGATTTTTCCACCACCATAGGCTTGTGGTGTACTCTCGTCAGTTATACGAGATAGTCGTTGAACGTTCATCTTATCACTTTTGACTTAGATGATTCGAGGCGGAAGACCCATTGTTCTAGTGTTTAGGATTTAACCTTGCACGATCTGATTGATTTTTTCTGCTTTCGCAACATTCACGCTCGCCATTTCTAGCCACGTTGTAGTTCAATCAGCTTTAGGGATTGCCCGCAGTTAACCCTCACTACTAGCCAATCACTTGACTAGCAGGGCTTACTGATATATTTAATTAACTTTGGTTATAATTGGTTAAATAAATCGTAACAGTTAGTTACCCTTTCGGGGCATATTCTATTTCATTTCCCTTTACGCCTCTTTGAGACCATAGATGTTCTATTTGTTCTATAGATAATTGGTTATTTTTCTTTAACTGCACAATCTTTTTTTGGTAACTTTCCAAACTTGCCTTAAATCGATCAAACATAAGTGGCTTTACGATATAATCTGTTACTCCGCCCCGCAGGGCGTGCCTCACTACATCTGTTTCCGATGCAGCTGTAATCATAATAATATCTGTATCATGTAAATGATGCCTAATATATGTGACAAGTTCCGTTCCTTGCATATCAGGTAAGTACACGTCTAATAAAACGAGCTGTGGCTTCACAAGATCTAGCCATTCTTTCGCTTGTTCGCCAGTTGTTGCTGTTCCAATTACTTTAAACCCCTCAATCTTTTCAGTAAAACGACGATGAATATCCGCAATTCGAATATCATCTTCTACAATCAATACTTCAATCTCCTCACCCATTACAAATCGCCTCTCTCTTTTGGTAATGCAATAATAAACAATGCACCACCTAAATCCCCTTTTTCGATTGCAATACTCCCATTTAAATCTTCTACTAACTCTTTCACTTTTGCTAATCCATATCCTCGCTTCCCGCCATCTTTCGTCGAGAAACCTTTATAGAATATGCTAGTAATTATTTCATCATGAACCCCTTCCCCTGAATCTTCCACTTCAATTACTATTTCTTCTCCGATATCAGTTACAAACATTCTTACCTTCTTATCATGTTCTTCATTTCTTTCAATTGCTTCAAATGCATTCGTAATTAAATTTCCTAAAATAGAAACGACATAATTACTCTCAATATGCGGGCTTAATTTGTCTAAGCTACTCTCTCTATCTAGCATAAAATCAATCTTCAACTCTCTTGCTCTATTATAGAATCCAATTAAAATCCCACCTAACCATGGATTTTGAATTCGTTTCATAATAAATTGAACAAAATCTTGATATACCGCTGTTTCCTTATGAATAAGCTCCAAAGCATCTTCATATAATTCTAGCTGGATAAGACCTGAAAGCGTATACAACAAATTGTTATATTCATGTGTTTGCGCTCGTAATGCCTCTGTATATTGCTTCGTCTGAGATAACTCTGCTGTTAACTGATCCATTTCAGATTTCAAACGCAAGCTCGATACAACGCCAGTTACTTTATTTTTCACTTTAATGGGTAGACGGTTCGCAATAACAGCCTGCCCTTTTATATTTAATTGACGATCAAACTGTTGTTCACCAGTTTGAAGTACATCTAATATCGTTGAATTAGGAATTATATCTAAAATAAATTCTCCAATAATATTTCGTTGTTCATCGAGCGAAAGAATATCATAGGCTGCTTGATTGACTAAACTAATCATGCCATGTTGATCAATGACAATAATCCCTTCACGTACAGATTGAATCACTGTACTATGCTCTTCATATAAAGATGAAATTTCTTCTGGCTCCATCCCAAACATCATTCTTTTTATACTGCCAGCTAAATATATAGAGCCTATTACGCCAATTAATAGACCTATTATTGTAATCCAAAACACACGCTTTCCATACACTTCTACCGCTCCATGAATATCATCCATTGAAAATCCAACAGACACCACGCCAATGATTTCATTTTCCTGATTACGGATTGGAACTTTTCCGCGTAATGAAGGGCCTAATGATCCAGTTGCTTTCGAAACGTAAGATTTCCCTTCTAATAAAACTCCTTTGTTATCTCCGCCAACCATTGCTTCTCCTATTTTATCTTTCCTAGGATGTGCATAACGAATCCCTTCTTTATTTCCAACTACAATAAAATCAGCATCTGTATCAATTCGAATTTTTTCCGCAATTGGTTGAATAATAGAAGCTGGATTTTCTGTTTGAAAAGCTTCCTTGATTTCTGGTATAGCAGCAACTGTTTTCGCAACATGCAAAGCTCTTTTGCCAATTTGCTCTTCTACCGTTTCAGATAATATGTAATAAAATAAATAACTCGTTAACAGGAGTACAACTAAAATAAGTGCACTAATAGTTAATGTAATTCTCGGTTGTAGTTTTAATTTTTTAAATTTCAAAACCATTCCCCTAACGTGATTAAAGATAGAATTTAAAGAATATACAGTCTCTTCAATTATACTCAATCATAACACGGTTACTCTATATTTCTGTCTTTTTCTCTTCATAAAAAAAGAAACGAAGTAAAATTATTACCGCGTTTCTTAACATGTATTATTACACTTTAAACTTACCAATCATCTCTTGTAATTCCTCTGCCATTTGTGATAAGTGAACTGCTGCTGCATTTATTTCGTCTACTGAAGCTAATTGTTCTTCAGAGGAACCAGCAATATTTTGAACGCTTGCTGCATTTTCTTCAATCGTAGCTGCAATTTCATTAATGGATGCACTTACTTGTCTTGCATCTACCGTCATTTGCTTCGCTACATCTACCATATTATCAATTTGTACAACTGTATCATCCGTAGATTTCAATATTTCAGCAAAGCTTTGCTTCGTTTCATTTGCAACTACAAGCCCTGATTGTACTTCTGTTCCAACTTGCTTCATAGAACTTACCGTTTCTTTTATATCAAATTGGATTTCTTTCACTAGTTTTCCAATTTCCGTAGAAGACTGTCCTGATTGTTCAGCTAGCTTTCGCACTTCATCTGCTACAATTGCAAATCCTCTTCCTTGTTCTCCAGCTCTTGCAGCCTCAATTGCCGCATTTAGCGCTAATAAATTTGTCTGCTCTGCAATATGTTGAATCACCTCAAGGATTGCCCCAATTTGTTTTGATTTATCATCTAACAAAACAATAACCTTATCTGATTGTGAAACAGACTCATGGATTAATTGCATTTGATTTACAGTTTGTTCAACTAACTTCCCACCATCTTCAGCCTTTTTCTTCGTATACATAGATGCTGTGGATACTAATGAAGAACTGTCTGCAACACGCTGAATTCCTTCTGTAACTTCTTCTAATAATGTTGCGCCTTCTTCAACTTCTTTCGTTTGTATTTCAGCCCCACTCGACACTTGCTCTATTGCTTGTGTAATTTGTTCCGTCGCTTCACTTGTCTGCTTCATACTAGCTGTTAATTCTTCTGAAGATGCCGCTACATGACTTGCTGAAGTATTTATATTGGAAATGACATGATGTAATGATGCCGCCATCTCGTTAAAACTTTCTCCTAGCTGTCCAATTTCATCTTTAGAATGAACTGTAATTGTTTCTGTTAAATCACCTTCACTAATCTTTTTTGATGATATAACAAGTTGTTTTAACGGACTAATAATAGAAGCTATTATGAAGTAAATTAAAACCCCGCCAATTATTAATGAAATACCAATAACAGTTAGCGTTTTATAGAAAATAGGATTAGCTGCTTCAATAATTTCTTTTGAAGGCATAATTCCTGCTATTTTCCATCCAATCTGCTTATTTGTTATAAAGGTAATATTGCGATCATCACCATCGAGTTTGAATTTAAAGTCACCTGTTTCCTGTTTGTACAATTCCTTCTCAAGTTTTTCTTCTATTTTGTCACCTGGTTTCATCGTCGGATGTGCTATTACATGTTTAGATTGGTCGAAGATTGCTACATATCCTTTTTTACCGATATTGACCATTTTTGAAGTATTTACAATATCATTAATAATTAAATCAATACCGAGAACACCACTTTTATCCTCATTCTGTTTTGCTATTGTAATAACAATATTCCCTGTTGTACTTGACTTATATGGGGCTGTGATAACCACTTCTCCGCTTTTTTTCGCTGCTTCTTTATACCAATCTCTTTCGGTTGGATTATACCCATCTGGCATTTGAATAGACGGTGATTGAATAAATTGTCCCGTACTAGATCCCGTATAAATTGCTTCTATTTCTGGATGTAATTTATTATATTCTTCTAATTTATTTTGTACATTTTGAAGCTGATCAGTGCCGTAACTTACTCCATTAAATAACTTTGTAAAATATACTGCATCTACCTTTTTACTGTCTATCTCTTTGTTAATAACATTATTTAAAATCTTTACGTTATCTTCCGCTGATTGTAAAATTGTTTCATTAAAATTTGTCTTCGCTTGTTGATAAGACGTCCAACCAATTACAATACTTGGAAGAATTAAAACAATAACAAATGATACAAGTAACTTTGCTTTTAAACTACTTCTTCTTAATTTTCCTTGAAGCATATTTCTACCCCTCCATACCGTTTTAAATGTAATTATTTTACATATAATTCTTTTATATAAATTATACGATTAAGGAGTATCAACTCTTTATCTCTTTTTCTATTAAAGAATTAATACATACCTTTTTCATTCTATATAAATTAAATAATTAAAACAATATATTAAAATGTACATTATTCAAATAATTCACAGAAGAACCTCTAGTATCTCACTTACTAGAGGTTCCACCCACTATACTATTCTTTATCTTTTTCTACTTCTTTTTTCTCTTTTTTCTCATCTTCTACTACAGATACAACAGGTTTATCGTTTGATAATTGTTGTACTGCTCCTTTTCCAGCAAATCCTTCTAATAACTCTTTTAAATCAATACCAGAAGAAGCTTTTAATGTTTCTTGCATCGTTGCCATTAAATCAGTCGCATAACCTGCAACTTTTCCGGCGCCGCTATTTTTACCACCGCCGCCTGTATCGACAACTGTAATTTTATCAATGTTACTAAGTGGACTTGCAACTTCCTTCGCATAACTTGGAAGCATTTTAAGTACCATATCCATAATTGCCGCTTGGCCATATAACTCAAATGCCTCTGCAATTTTTTGTTTCGCTTCTGCTTCTGCTAAACCTTTTAATCTAATAACATCTGCTTCCGCTGTACCTTGTGCTTTTTGTACTTCTGCTTTCGCTTGACCTTGTGCTTTTTCGATTTCCGCCTTCGCTAAACCTTCTACACGTACTTCTTCTGCACGAGCTCTCGCTTCAGCTTCAATCTTATATTGATCCGCATCTGCCTTTTTAATTTGTTTTACTTTTTCTGCTTCCGCTGATTGCTCAACAGCATAGCGATCTGCATCTGCTTTTTTCTTTACTTCTGCATCGTATTGCTTTTCACGACGCGCAATCTCTTTTTCTTCTAATTCAATTTGTTTCTCACGCTCAATGATTTTAACGCGCATTTGCTCTTCTGTAACACCTTGTTGCGCTTTCGCTTGTTGTAATTCGTAAGAAAGATCCGCATCTGCACGAGCTTGTTCTTGCTCTCTCTTATAAGATTGTACTTTTAATTCTTTATGTTTTTCAGCTTCAGCGATTTGGGCATCACGTTGGTATTCAGCTTCTTTCGCTTCTTTCTCAGCACGAGCTTTTTCAATACGTGCTTCTTTTTCACGCTCTGCATTTGCAATTGTTGCATCACGCTTAACCGTCGCAATTTGCGGCTGACCAAGTGCATCTAAGTAACCATTCTTATCCATAATTTCTTTAATTGTAAAGGAAACGATACGAAGACCCATTTTCTTTAAATCTGTAGAAGCTACTTCATGCACCTTTTGAGCAAATTGCTCTCTATTACTATACGCATCTTCTACTGTCATAGAAGATAAAATCGCACGTAAATGACCTTCTAAAACTTCTTTCGCTTCTACTTTTAACTCTTCTGTTTCTTTTCCTAAATATTGCTCAGCTGCTGTAGATACTTCTTCAATTGTAGAACCTACTTTAATAATAGAAACACCATTTACTGTAACTGGAACACCTTGCTTCGTATACGTATCACGTGTACCTACTTCTAACTTGTAGTTTAATAGGCTTAAAGGTTCTGCTCTTTGCATAATCGGAACTACGAATGTACCGCCACCGCGAATAATCTTAATCTTCTTTCCATCATCAGTGGTAACTACATTTTTCCCACCACCAAGCCAGTTCCCTGTCACAATTAACGCTTCATCTGGCCCAACTGTTCGATACTTCGTAATGAATACTAAAATGAGTAGAATTAAAATTGCGAGTAAAACTCCACCAATAATTAATGGAATCGTCATGTAAATTCCCCCTTACAATTTTGGTTTTTTTAAAGAATAAGCGATGTTTTGTACAAGCAAAACACCATCTTGGACTCCCTCGATAATAACTTCAGTTCCTTGTGAAATATCTTTTTTCCCAATTGTTTTAGCTGGAATTGCATTACTTCCAAATTGGGAGGAAATTAATACTTCACCAAATCCTTCTGTAGGAATTGTCGTAATGACTTCTCCCTTGCAACCAATGAATTCATCCATACGTTGCACAGTATTTTGTTCTGCTTCTGCAATCGGCTTTAAAATTAATATTTTCATTATGAATACACCAATAAAGGATATAGCAAATGCAGCCACGAAAATAAGAATACTATTAAAGGAAAATAAATATTCTCCTATATAACTAAGTCCACATAACATGGCGAAAAAACTAAGTAATAAAGTAACAACGGATACAGATCCGCCTCCAAAACTAAATATGGATTCAAATATATCCCCAAAAAAGATATAAATAACAGTGAGTATAGTAGCAATAATAAATCCGTATAAATAAATTGTCTCAAGTGGATAACCAAACAAAACCATTTCTTATCCCCCTCTCTTAAACAATCCCTTTTTTGTTATGTGTATGCCCCACCTCTTTCAAAGATTATTGTTCTTAATTTTCAGTTATTTACCTTTTAAAGAAAAGCCTGTAAGACAGGCCCCCTAAAAAAGAACAGGAGAAGCCTATTGTGACAGGCTCCTCCTAGTAAATAACCGATATATTATATATCTATATAATATACTATTTTCCACAAAAAGTAAAGTTAAACATACATTGGAAAAGCATTTATTTTACTGATAATTCGTAAGTTCCATCGCCATTATCATATTTATATACATACAAATAATATTTACCTGGTTTTGCATTCATTTTTGCCTCTATATGATTTCCATGAGCTTGGCCGTATGCAGCATAATTTTGCATATCTGATTCATGGTGAAGCACCCATGTCATCCCGATTCCATACTCATTTAAAACGGAAATATCGATATCTTTCGCTGATGCTACATTAAATGTATAAACATCAGTGTGATCTCCGCCGATAAGGCTACCTTTTATCGTATTGTTTAGCCCAATACGATTCGCTTCTTCTGGACGATTATTTGGTTCTGATTCTGTTAAACTTCCATCTTTAATCGTAACAGTTGTTTCGCTTCTACTCTCTTCCCCTTTATCATCTTTTACTAGCAACGCAACTTTGTAAGTTCCTTCTCTTTCATATGCATGTACTGGATTAGCCTCTGCACTTGTGCTTCCATCTCCAAAGTCCCATAAATAAGAAACGATTTTTCCATCTTCATCTTTTGAGCCATCACTTTTAAATTGAATACCTTCTTTTATAAGGCCATTATAAGGACCATTTATATGAACCGTTGGAGCTTTATTTTCTCCATCATCTTTTGCGATACCATGGAAAACTACATCATATTCAAATTGATTTGAGCTATTTACACGGTAATTGACGAAGTATGCTGTAACAGTTTTGTAGCCACTCCATTCTTTTTGTGCCAGTTGTTCTAAAGCTTCGTTTACTTTCTTACTCATTGCGTTCCAATCTTCTGACTCACCTTTTGTTACACTACCTGTATACGTGCCTTCTAATGTAAATGTATTAAAGAATTGGGAGCTATGTTTTGTCATTTTTGCATCTTTCATCGGCAACGTTTCAGTAATTTCTTTCTCTACTGCTGTTAATGATTTTGATGCATGTTCAGCTAAATAATCATCTGCTACTTCCGGTACATTATATTTATCTTGATTATCGATTAGCTGCTGCATATACTCTTGATACTCTTCATTTAGTTTAAGGTCTTTACTTAAATTCTCACGATAGGCATCATAATTTTTTACGTCATTTGCACGAATTAAATCTTGAATTTTATCAAACGTTTCAAATTGATGTGTATATAAGTAAGATTGCAATGCGAACGAGTAATTATAGAAATCCCAAGAACCATATTTAGCAAATAATGTGCGCTCTGCTGTATAACGGCTTGCAGGATCAGATGATAATCCACTAATGATGCTCTTTCTCGGTACTACATTATTTGTTCGAGTAGACCCTGCGAAAAACTCTGCATTTCCTTCTTGGAACCAAGTTAACCTTTCATTTTGATACATATCTCCTCTTCCGAATAAACCTGGCACTTCATATCTCCCTTGAAGATAATGGGTAAACTCATGGCGGAATAATTCTTCTAAACTATAAATACTTTGTTCTGGCGTGCGTTCATATGTAAAGAATGTTCCTGTTTCTTCAATATAAATTCCACCGTTGTTCGTTTCATATCCATACAGTTGTCTATTTAATTGGTACTCTTCTGGACTGTTATAAATTACTATCGTTAATATATCATCTGCATTGCCCGGCTCTAACGCTTTGTCATTCCCAATTACACGATGATACTGTGCTTTTACTTCCTTTGCAGCCCAGTATAGTCTCTTAATTTTTTCTTCCGATACTTTATCTCCTGTTTTAAATACGATAGATCCATCATCAAATGTATACGTTTTTGGTAAGTACTGCTCTTTTCCTTCTTTACGTATTTTCTCTAAATCTACTGTATTCCCGCTATAATCTTTTCCATTATAATTTGTTGTAATTTGTTCTACTGCGACAAAGTACGGCTCACTTAAGCGCGGATACATATGCATTGCTTGTGTAACAACTTCTAAACCTTTATTTGGATTACTGTGAAACTTCCCTAAACGACTTGCAAAATAAATTCCATTATTAACGAGCCACTTATTTTCTTGTGTTACTTCATTTAGAAGAGCGATACGATTTATTTCATTAATAAACCCATCTACTTTCCCGTACCACATCGTTTCATTTGCTTCTTTACGAGCTTCAATTAAGTAAGACTGTATATCATAGTCAATCCCTTGCATAATATCGTATATTGCTTGTCCCTTCATTCGATCATTTACATACGTAGTAAAATTATCATTGTATTGCTTTAAAATATTCGATGCGTATTGAACTGTTTCAACATCGCTTGACGCATTACTAATTAATTTACCGTATGCAGATACGACTGTATCTTGTTCAGTTGTACCAAGCTTAAAGTTTGGATTTTTTGCGATTGCTTTTAAAGCAGGTAAACATTTGTCCTGGAAGCTTCTTTCATTTAATTCACTTAACTCGTTATTATAAAATGCCAGATAAAAAGCTGAGCGTAACACTTCCGTAAACGTTTGAATTCCTTTTGAATCATCCTTTGTAAATGTACTACCCCGATGAGCTAATTCATCTATAACGACTTGCATTTTTCCTTTATCTTTATAAAAAGCTTTTGCATCTTCATTAAACTGGAATAAGTCTGTAATTTGGTGCCACTTAATACTGCCTAAAGTTTCAACTAATTCTTGATCATTCATTTTGTTTAAATCAGCCATTGAATAGCTTTCTTTAACTTGCTTTACTGCTACTTTCTTCATAGTAGGTGATGGTCGCTGTGAAAAATCTCCTACTTTTAACCGTTCTTGAAACGATAATGTTTCCTCCGCTTTAGAAACGTGTCCAATCTCATCTACTGGTTTTTCAATTCCAACTGGTTTCGAATGTAATACATTATATGGCACCTTTTCTTCTGCTGATACATGAGTTTGAATTGCCCCCAGTGATAGAGCCATTGTACTAATGCTAAGCATAACTTTATTGATTTTTGATTTCTTGTTCATATCCTTGCCCCCTATTCAAATATTCCATTCACGAATTTAACATAAAATCTGGATACAACAATATAAAATGCAATATTTCATATTATTTCTTCTTACATTTTGTACATATCGTGAACAATTTCCCCACTATCTAGCCGCCAATAGTTATGAATCTATAGCGATTAAACAGTCCTTTTACATGTATTAAAAAACGAATTTTTTGACAATTAACCTTTTAATTGTTATGTTTAATATAATTGTTAATTTTATTAAACAAGGGTGGGATTCTATGATAAAAAAAGAAAACAGTGTATTTTATATCTCCATCTTGCTAACAACATTATTCATCATATGGGGAATTACCCCGGCAAGTTGGATACAAGGCTATGATTTACAAAGCGTTACATCTTCCTTAAACTCATTCATTCTCAATAAATTTGGATGGTTTTACTCTCTACTTATGACCGCAATGATTATTTTAGCCACTTATTTAGCATTTTCTAAGTATGGTTCTATTCGTCTTGGTAAAGATGGAGAAAAACCACAGTATAGTTATCCATCTTGGCTATCCATGTTGTTTGGAGCAGGAATGGGAATTGGACTCCTCTTTTATGGAATTACTGAACCGATTTCACATTTTACAGATCCATTAACAGGAAAAGCAGGTACAGAGGAAAGTGCCAAACTCGCTATGCAATATTCATTTTTCCACTGGGGCCTCTTTCCATGGGCACTATACGCAATGGTTGCTTTAACAATTGCATATTTCACATTCCGCAAACAAAAAGGTAGCACAATTGGTGCTACAGTTACTCCATTATTTAATCGATCGAAAAATTCTCCTATCGGAAAAACAGTCGATATTTTAGCTGTTTTAGCCACAGTATTCGGTATTGTGCCATCTGTTGGGATTGGTGCTCAACAAATCGCAGGAGGATTAAGCTATTTATTCCCTTCTATTCATAACACTTTACTTACACAGCTCGTACTTATCGCCATCTTCGCTGTTTTATATTTAACGAGTGCACAAACTGGCTTAGATCGTGGGATTAAATATTTGAGTAACTTAAATTTCTCTCTTGCAGGTATATTACTCGTCTCCTTTTTACTTTTAGGACCAACTGTATTTATTATGAAATATTTCACATCTACACTCGGTTCTTATATCGGAGCTTTACCTAGTATGGGATTAAATTTAGGAGCATTTAATGAAAAATCTTCTTCTTGGATTGAAAACTGGACTATTTTCTATTGGGGATGGTGGATCTCTTGGTCTCCATTCGTCGGTACATTCATCGCTCGTATTTCTAAAGGGCGCACAATAAAAGAATTTATTATTGGAGTTGTATTAGTCCCAACTCTTATCTGTACATTTTGGTTTGCAGTATTTGGCGGTACCGCTATCCATATGGAAATGTTCCAATCGCTTGGGATAGCTGATGAAATCGCAAAAAACGGGACAGAGATTGGATTATTTGCTGTTATTTCGCACCTACCATTCTCTACATTTTTAACAATTATCGGGTTAATTTTAGTAGCGACATTTTTTGTTACTTCTGCCGACTCAGCAACATTTGTTGTTTCCATGCAAACGAGTAACGGAAGCTTATCACCGAAAAATAGTTTAAAACTTATATGGGGATTAACAATCGCGATAATCGCAGCTATTTTATTACAAGCTGGAGGATTAAATGCACTACAAATTGCAGCTATAATTGCAGCACTACCATTTTCTATCGTAGTCGTTCTTATGGTTACTTCGCTCTTTAAAGAACTACGAAAAGAAGATATTAATTCGCAAACGAAAGAAGTTCCGCAAAAAATAAAAAAAGTTATGTAACGATTGGCGCCTCAAATTACTTCTAAATCCGTGATGAATGAGGAAAAAAGGAAATTAATAAAACCCATTCATATGAAATATCATTTTCATATGAATGGGTTTTTTACTCTATTATATAGTGTTGTAAACATGCTTTCTCCTCAAAACCTACTTTCTTGTACAACTTCATCGCACGATCATTATTCGTATCCAAACATAGTTCTATCTCTCTCATCCCTTGAAACGAGAAAATATACTGAATAGCAGCTTGTAATAACCGCTCTCCGACACCTTTTCTTCTACTATTTTCAGCAGTTGCAATATATTCGATATTCGCTTCTTGAAACTCCGGATTTACTTCAACATATACATAACCTTCTAACTTATCATTCTTCATACTTACAAATAATTTATTCGTATTACTTAAACGTTCGATAATTTCAATTCCTTCATAATATGTATTAGGAAAAACATTATTGTGTAAAGCGATAAACTGCTCAAATACTTTTGGTAAAGCCTCTTCTACATTACATATAACACGTTTTCCCGGAATATTTTTTAAAATGAGAATACTATGTCGATCTTGTTCTTTAGCATGTAAATCCTTCATTAAGCGGGCACAATTATTATTTTCCACATGATAAAAACCATAAAACTTCTCAATATGAAAAGGCATCTTTTCGATAAGTTCCTTCCACATATGTAAAGCCGCTTCTTCCCAATTCGCTGAAAGAATAAATGGCCCCCATATTTCGGCACATTTCTTTACTTCATCCACATCGAATCCTAATACACCTATTAAATTATTATTCTCATAAGTAGCAACAAAAGATTGTTCCCAGCCTATATCTGAAAAATCATGAATAATCGTCTGTAACAACTCCTCTTTCTCATCTCCACAATAGCCAACATGATGAGTAGCATCTTTATTCATATTCGCAATAAATGCTGCCACCTCTTCAATTTTCAAAATAGAACTAACATACATAACATCTCCTCCTTCTCTAATACATTTACACCTTTTCCATTTATATCCTTCTAAAAAAAGACATCATCATAAGCATACTTCAAAATGAAATCGCCATGATAATGTCTTCTCAAAAACTCATATAATTATCTTACGTTATAATAAGATAAAACGCTTTTATTTCTTAAATAATCTCTTTCTAAATACACACATACTCAGTGCTGAAAGAACTAATGCTACACCTGAAAGTAACGTTGATGTATTCGCTTGTCCACCTGTTGCTCCTAGCGATTTCTTACTTTCTTCTTTATTAACAACTGGTTTATTTTCTTTCATACTTTGATTCTCTACTACTTTTTCTTTCACAACTTGATTATTCACGTTTTGTTCTTGAACTGGTGCCGATTGATTGATTTCTTCTTTCGATTCTTCAACTTCTTTTGTTGGCTCTTTTTCTTCTTCTTTCGATTCTGCAATTTCTTTTGTTGGTTCTTTCACTTCTTCTTTTGGTTCTTCAACTTCTTTTGCTGGTTCTTTCACTTCTTCTTTTGATTCTTCAGCTTCTTTTGTTGGTTCTTTTTCTTCTTCTTTTGATTCTTCAGCTTCTTTTGCTGGTTCTTTTTCTTCTTCTTTTGATTCTTCAACTTCTTTTGCTGGTTCTTTTTCTTCTTCTTTTGAACTCTCAATTTCTTTTGCTGGCTCTTTTTCTTCTTCTTTTGTTTCCTCAACTTCTTTCGTTGGTTCTTTCACTTCTTCTTTCGAACTCTCAATTTCTTTCGCTGGCTCTTTTTCTTCTTCTTTTGTTTCCTCAACTTCTTTCGTTGGTTCTTTTTCTTCTTCTTTCGATTCTTCAACTTCTTTTGTTGGCTCTTTTACTTCCTCTTTCGGTTCTAATTTTTCTACTATATTCTGCATGACGATGCCACTATATAATATCCCAGTCTCATAATGATCTGCATCTAGATCAAATTCATATATTTTTTCTCCTAGAGTACTCCAAGTGATTCCCTCATCAGTAAGAGTTCCACCTTCACTCTTTAGTGTAATCTTGTCAATTCGCTCTCCTTCTAAATCATATACAGAAATTTTCACTTCTTTATTTATTTCTGCATCATCTAAAATGACTTTTTGCCTTCTGACATCAATTGTTCCCCATTGACCTAATTGTATTAACGGCCTTACATCACGAATCTCATTTCCAGCTAAATTTAAACTAAGTAAGTCTAACATTGATCCAAGAACCGACACATCTTTAATACGATTATCTGTAAGGTTTAACCATTGTAAATTTTTTAATGAAGATAACGGTGTTATATCCTCAATTTGATTATGAGATACATTTACATCGTTCAACTTTTCTAAGCTCGAGATAAATTCAATATTCTTCAAGCCTACTCCTTCTAAAGTGAGTTTTTCTAAGTTCGTCATGTACTCTAAACCTGCTATATCTTTTATCTCTTTTCCTTTTTCTTTAAGTATCTCTAGTTCTTTAATCTGTAATAAATCTTCTTTTGTTATAGGCGCATTTAAATTCTCTCTACCTAAATTCTCTTTATTAATATGTTTTTGTAAAGTTTTATCAATAATTACATTTGCACGTTCTTTTTGTTTTTCAACTATATTCTGTATAACCGTACCATTAAATCTTATTTTACTTTCAGTAGAATTAGTATCTAGTTTAAATTCATATATTTTTTCTCCAGGACTATTCCATTTTATAAATCCGTTATTCAGAGTACCACCCCCACTTTTCAAATTAATATTTTCAAGTGGATCTCCTTTAAGGCTGTATACTGGAATTTTTATTTCTTCATCTACACTTGCTTCATCTAAAAAGATTTTTTGTCTTTGAATATCAATTGAAGTTCGCTTACCTAACTTCTCAACAGGTCTTACATCAAAAATTTCATTCGCTCCAAGTTTTATCTCATATAAATTTGTTAAAGTACTCAGCGGCGATATATCAGAGATATAATTCTCTTCTAAATTCAGTACTTGTAATTTTCCTAATTTAGATAATGGTGCTATATCTTTTATTTCACTATCAGTAATTTCGAGTTCAGTAAGATTACTCATTTTACTAATAGATTCAACATTACTAATTTTATTATTCCCTATCCATAATAGTTTCACTTTATTTAATTGTTCAATTCCTGTAAGATCACTAATTTCATTATTAGATAAATACAATTCACTTATAGATGATAACGCAAACAATGGTTTAATATCTTTAATTTTATTACCTACTAAATCTAATGTTTTCACCTTCTTCAATTTGTTTATAGGTGTAATATCTACTATTTTATTATTTCTTAAAGAGAGCATATTTAACTTTTCCAATTGAGCAATTGGTTCAATATTTTCAATTTGATTTGAATACAAATCTAGATATTTTAGTTTCTTTAGATTACTTAAAGGTGCTATATCTTTTACATTCGATTTCTGTAACGTTAATTTCTCTAAATTTGTCATATGTTCTAAACCGGCTATTTCATTTATTCCTTCACCTGAGTAAATGGATAATGTTTCAATCTGCAATAAATCTTCCTTAGTTATTGGAGCATCTAGATTATCTCTACCTAAGTTATATTCATTAATATGTTTTTGTAATTGTTTATCTAATATTACATTTCCACTTTCATCTTGTTGATCCACTTTATCCTCTGTATTTTCCTTTTGCTCTTCTTGATCAATATTCCCTAAATTTAATGCATTCACTTCAAACTGCACTTGATATTTATTATCATAGGCCATTGTTGGAATATAAATATGCATTTGCATATTATATCTTTTTCCTAATTCTCCAACTTCAAATTGAATAACCTTCGTTCCATTTTTCTTTTTATCTTCTGATATTACTTTTACATCATGGAACACACCTGGAGTATGTATATCCTCTGTTTTCAAGTATTGAAAGAAATCACTATCACTTAACGTTGCCGTTACAATTTTCTTTCCATTCTCAATCGTTAACTTCGGATCCTTTATATAAACAGCTGCCATAGATTCCTCATTCGTTTTATCTTTATATGCTTTCATAACAGCATCATATGTACCATCTTCTAAAGCATAGCCCTTTTTATTAGCCTCAATTGCTACTGCCGCTAAAGCAGGCGTTGAGTATGCAGCAAATGGTAGTGCTAAAGCTGCTGCCACTAACATTGCATTTATATGTTTTCTTTTATTTTTTTTCAACTTTACATCTCCTCCAAAATATATAATTCGAAATGTAATCATTTCTCGAATAAATGATAATGATTTTCATTATCATTGTCAACTGAAAAAATAAAAAGTTAACAAAAAAATAACCCCTTTTTAAAGGGGTTATGCCATTTTTTCTCCGGTTTCTTCTTTAAAAAAGCTCTTCATCGCATGGAATACATCTGCTTTTTGCTTTAAAATATAATATCTGAAATTCTCATCTTTAATATTTTTATAGGCTGACATAAGTGTACTGTGGCGGTTGTACTGGTTCACTTCCCCATATCCAAACATGTTACACTTCTTCATTAACTCTTCAACAAGTTTTACACATCTAGCATTATCTGATGTTAAATTATCACCGTCTGAAAAATGGAATGGATAAATATTATAGCGGTCTGGTGAGTATTTATTATCAATTAGCTCGAGTGCTTTTTTGTATACAGAAGAACAAATTGTTCCCCCGCTTTCTCCTTTTGAGAAGAACTCTTCCTCTGGAACTACTTTTGCCTCCGTATGATGGGCAATAAATTCAATATCTACTGTTTCATACTTTGTGCGTAGAAATCTCGTCATCCAGAAAAAGAAGCTCCGTGCCATATATTTTTCCCATATTCCCATCGATCCACTCGTATCCATCATCGCTAATACAACAGCTTTTGAATCTGGCTTTAATACTTCATTCCAAGTGCGGAACTTTAAATCTTCTTGATGAATTGGGTGGAAAGATGCTTTACCACGCATCGCATTTCGTTTATATGCGGATATCATCGTTCTTTTCTTATCGATGTTGCCCCATAATCCTGTTTTTCTAATATCATTAAATTCAACATGTTCAATCCTGTTTTCATCCATTTCTTTTCTCTTTAAATTAGGTAATTCTAATTCTTTGAAAAATGCTTGCTCTAATTCTAAAATAGAGACTTCAGCTTCATAATAATCTTCCCCAGCCGCATCTCCTGCTCCTTGCCCTTTTCCTGGTCCTTTTTGCTTTTGACCACCTGATCCATCTCTCGCAACGACATCACCAACTTTGCTGTCACCATTTCCTTGCCCAACGTGTTTGTTTTTATCATAATTGTACCTAATCTTATATTCATCTAAAGAACGAATCGGTATTTTTACAACATCCTTACCATTAGACATAACAATGCTTTCTTCTGTTACAAGATCGGGTAAATTATTCTTAATTGCCTCTTGT
Organism: Bacillus sp. TE9106W; assembly: GCF_054062215.1. Classification (NCBI taxonomy): domain Bacteria; kingdom Bacillati; phylum Bacillota; class Bacilli; order Caryophanales; family Bacillaceae; genus Bacillus; species Bacillus sp. TE9106W. The sequence continues at coordinate 14,031 of NZ_JBSSFA010000011.1, read as the reverse complement.
ACTTTTTCTTGATGGCGTTGTTGGTCGTCATATCCTTTGCGATGGAGGGACCAGTTTTCCTGTGAAATCGTATAATTTGGTTGGTTTTCTTCACCCATTTCTTTCCCTCCTTACTGTAATTGTCTTCCTATATGAACAGCAATCTTGAAACTTTGTTTTATACTGTGCCAGCTAGAATGAAAGGTAACTGCCCATCGAAAATCATCCCATAAACATATATAACGTTTTTCATATAATACTCCGAGCATCCTAAACAAAATTTTGCCACTCACATAATAGAAATGACATTTAACCGTCGATAAGAAAGAAACACAATGCATTGTTGCACACATTTTCACTTTGCAACATATTGTATTGTGTTGGCTTTTTTCGTATGAATGGTTGGTTACTCTATCATATGCATATTGTAAAAATAATTGACAATAAATTCATAAAATTGCATCTTAATTTATTATATTTGGACAAGGTATGACACTTTACACATATAAACGGATAATAAAACGCTGTCCCGCAAAATACAAGAGACAGCGTTTTGTTATCAAACTATCGGTTTAGCAGACTACCTACATAGCGTAGTAATTCATTCGCAGATGAAGAATTGTAGCCGTGCTCATCAATTAAGCGCGCAACAACATCATTAATTTTCTTAAGCTGATTTTCGTCTGGTGTTTTCGTTGATGTTGTAATTTTCACTATATCTTTTAAATCAGCAAATAGCTTCTTCTGAATCGCTTCACGAAGACGTTCGTGCGAATTATAATCGAAGCGTTTCCCTTTACGTGCATAAGCAGAGATGCGAATTAATATTTCTTCCCGGAATGCTTTTTTAGCATTTTCTGAGATTCCAATTTGCTCTTCAATCGAGCGCATTAACTTTTCATCCGGGCTCATTTCTTCACCTGTTAACGGATCACGTAATTTCGACTTATTGCAGTACGCTTCAACATTATCTAAGTAATTATCCATAAGTGTCTTAGCGGATTCCTCGTACGAATAAACAAATGCTTTTTGTACTTCTTTTTTAGCAATTTCATCGTATTCTTTTCTCGCTAATGAGATGAAATTCATATAACGCTCTCGGTCTTCATTACTAATCGATGGATGCTGATCCAACCCATCTTTTAACGATCTAAGCACATCTAGTGCGTTAATAGATGGCACCTCTTTTCGAATAATTGTAGAAGAAATGCGGTTAATAACGTAACGAGGATCAATACCTTTCATACCCTCATCTTGATACTCGCGTTGCAACTCCTCTACATCAATTGCATTATAACCTTCTACCGTTTCTCCATCATACAAACGCATCTTTTTAATTAAATCAATATCTGGACGCTTCGGATCTTTTAATCTAGTTAAAATCGTAAACATTGCTGCAACCCGAAGTGTATGCGGTGCAATGTGCACATCGGACACGTCACTTTCACGAATCATTTTTTCATAAATATGTTCTTCCTCACTAACCCGTAAATTGTATGGGACCGGCATTACGATAATACGCGAATGTAATGCTTCATTTTTCTTATTTGCTATGAAAGAACGATACTCCGTTTCGTTCGTATGCGCTACGATTAATTCATCTGCTGAAATAAGCGCAAATCTTCCTGCTTTGAAATTCCCTTCTTGCGTAAGCGATAATAAATGCCACAAAAATTTCTCGTCACATTTTAACATCTCTTGGAACTCCATCATCCCACGGTTTGCCTTATTTAATTCTCCATCGAATCGATACGCTCGTGGATCTGATTCTGAACCATATTCTGCGATTGTTGAAAAGTCCAGACTACCTGTTAAATCGGCAATATCTTGTGATTTAGGATCAGACGGGCTAAACGTACCAATCCCTGTACGGCGATCTTCCGAGAAGAAAATACGCTCTACAACTACATCCTCAATTCTTGAACCATATTCTTGTTCTAAACGCATCACATTTAGTGGTGATAAATTCCCTTCAATTCTTACTCCATACTCATCAAAGAAATCATCTCGTAAATGATGCGGAATTAAATGAAGTGGATCTTCATGCATTGGGCACCCTTTAATTGCAAAAATTGCTCCTCGATCTGTTCTTGAATATGTTTCTAATCCTCGTTTCAACATCGTAACTAATGTTGATTTCCCTCCACTAACAGGACCCATTAATAATAAAATACGTTTTCTAACATCTAATCGTTTTGCAGACGGATGAAAATATTCCTCTACAAGACGTTCTAAAGCATCCTCTAAACCAAATAGCTGATTACTAAAGAAGTTATACTTTCTTCTACCATCTACTTCTTCAATTCCAGCATCTTTTATCATATTGTAAATGCGAGAGTGTGCTGTTTGAGCCACCCATGGTCTTTCCTTCACAAGCTCCAAATACTCCGCAAACGTACCTTCCCATTGTAAGCGTTCTTCTGCTTCTCGATGCTGTTCAATTTTTTTTAGAATATCCATTATAGCTCCTCCCCCATCTCCTTGTTCAATCGGATTATTATAAAAGGTATGCTAGGATGTCCTCAAACATTCTTTAAATCAAAATGAAATATACAGTATTGCTATAAAATTCTCTCCAAAATTCAAAGAAAATTCTGTATAATATAGGTATTAAAGTTTTTACACCGCTATTCATTTTAAATAAATTCTTTTCTTCTAAGAACCTTACATACATTTCGATTCATATTTCAGATTCGTAAACTGAAAAAACAGGAGGGATATTAGTATGAAATTATTATTAATTTTAGGTGTATCACTCACATTTCTTACAGCTATTTTTACATCTGGTTACAATGATAAACCCGGTACACATAAAAAGTGATGTGCTTCTTAGCACATCACTTTTTATCAATTATTTATAATACACATTTTCCACATCATATTTTGATAAAGGGTGGCTATAATAATAACCTTGTACAAACTTCACATTCTTTTCCTTCAAAAATTGTATTTGTTCCGCCTTTTCTACCCCTTCTGCAATTACATCTAATTCTAACGTATGAGCTAAATGAATAATTGCAGCCGTAATATTCGTATCTCGTTCATCTACATGTATACCTTCCATAAAAGAACGATCAATCTTCAAAGTATCAATTGGATACGTTTTTAAATAACTTAAAGATGAATACCCTGTCCCAAAATCATCTAAATGAATCTTTAAATTTTGTTCTTTTAATTGTAGCAATACTCTTTTCGATATATCTTTATGTATAAGGGCTCCTTCTGTAACCTCTATCGCTAATAAATGAGCTGGTACATTGTACTTATGTAAAGCTCGTGTAATCATCTCTATTAATGTAATAGAGCGAAAATGCCTGGCTGAAATATTAACTGCAATCGGGACAACTTCATATCCTTTATTTAACCATTCACGTATTTGCCGACACACTTCATTTATTACCCATTCATCAAGCTTAATAATAAATCCTGTTCTTTCTGCTAGCGGAATAAATTGATTGGGAGAGACAAATCCTAATTCTTTATTCTCCCACCTTATTAAAGCCTCCATACTAGCTATTTTTTTCGTTTCAATATTCATTTGCGGCTGATAATATAAGAAGAATTCATTTTTTTCTATAGCACGATGTAATTGGTTTTCTATAATAAATCTTTGTTCACGCTCACAATCTAATCCACTGCAATAAAAATGATAATGCCCTTTTCCTTTATCTTTTGCTTTTTCCAAAGCAGCATCAACTCTTTGGAATAATATTTTTTCATCTTCTCCATCTGTTGGAGCCATTACAATTCCAATTGACGCACTTAAATACACGTCCTCTTCTTCGATTACAGAATGTTCACTAATCTTTTTTTGTATGCTTTTTGCAACTACCTCTACACGTTCTTTCGTTATATTTTCTATTAACATAACAAATTGATCATCGTGTTCTCTAAATAAGTGTATACCGGGTATTTGAAAACTGCTTAAACATTCTGTAACTTTTTGTAACACTTTATCTCCTTCTTTATGACCAAACGTATCATTAATAAGGTGAAATTCATCTAAATCTATAAAGATAAACGCAAAATCTACTTTCTCATTTAAAAAATCATTTAACTTATTTGTACATGAAATTCTATTCATTAATCCTGTTAACTGGTCATAGTAAGCTAAATATTCCGTTCTCATTTCATTTAATACTTGCCTTGTAACATCCCTCGTAACAATATATACCCCAACAATTTCACCATTCACAATAATCGGAATAGTTCTCAAGGAAATATAGAGCTCGTACCCTTCTTTATGAACATATTTCTTTGAAACAATTTGCTTCGCTCTTCCTTGCATGGATCCCTTGAATATAATTTGAAAATCTTTTTCATATTCTTTATTAATAAATTCAAAAATAAATTTATTGTTTAATTCTTCAAATCGGTATCCAAATATTTCATACGTTGCTGGATTTGCATATGTAATTCTTCCTATAGAATCTATAGATATGATGGAGTCATTATTATATTCTAGTAATGACTTAAACAGCATTTGTTTTTCCTCTATCTCAATCTTCTCCTCTATTTGAGCTGTGATATCCCTTGTAATACAAATAATAAACTGACATACTCCTTCTTCGTCAAATACAGGATTCAGTGAAGACTCATAATGTATCTCACCCTTTGGTAAACTAACTACATCACAAAAGGTATGTGCTTTCGCTTCGCTCGCTACTTTTGCATATTGCCTTTGCAATATCCCCGCTATATCTTTTGGTAATACTTCTGCAAAAGTTTTTCCATAGCATTCTTCACTTAGCTTCGCATAATCCATTCCTATTTTATTTACATACATATATTGAAACGTTTCATTATCAATAACTTTTAATATAAATACTAAATCTTGAATAGCATGTAATAATCCTTGTCTAATTAAATCCATATCTATCATACTTAAAAAGGTATTTTGATTACTATATTGTTCCTTCATATTTATCTCAACCCGTCTAATCTATTTTTATTCATATATCCCATTTTATATGAATATGTACCCTTTTTTAAATGTATGATTACATATTATTTTTATTTTTAGAAAAAAAGTCGCCATATGGCGACTTTTAATAAACAATTTCTAAATCTAATCCTGGATAATTTTGTTGACGGAATGCTTCATAAATTAAAATAGCTGCTGTATTAGATAAATTTAATGAACGCACTTTATCAGTCATTGGAATGCGTAAACAATGATCGAAGTTTTCTTCGATTACATTAGCTGGTAAGCCGTTTGTTTCTCTTCCAAATACAAAATAGTAATCCTTCTCACGTTTGCTATAATCAAACGCTGTATGAGCTTTCTCACCATACTTTGTTAAATAGAAGAATTCACCGTCTTTATTTTTCTCGTAAAACTCTTCAATTGAATCATAATACGTAATTTTCACGTGCTGCCAATAATCTAATCCTGCACGCTTTAACATTTTATCATCCGTTGAAAATCCAAGCGGTCTAATCAAATGTAATTCTGTTCCAGTTGCTGCACAAGTACGAGCAATATTCCCTGTATTTGCTGGAATTTCTGGTTGATATAAAACAACATGTACTCCCACGCGATATTCACCTCTGTTTTTTGTCTACTACGTATTATACCACTTGAGCGAAAAATCTCTACCCATTAATAATATGAAAGAATTTATATTTCATTTGTGGTGTATATTTACTAGAATCTTCATAGTTCCAATAACGCCGACGACTATTCGCTGAATGTGCATTTACAAGTGGCATACCATCTGCGTCTTTCGCTACTACAATCGTCGTATGATTCCACCTACCATCATCCTCAAAATCATAAGCGATAACATCACCAAGAATAAGGTCCTCTGGTCTTTCTACTGCTTCTGCTCGAAGCCCTGTTGTAGCACCTGACAAATACCAATAAAAAGAGTGCGCAACAGCCCAGCTCCAACTCCATTGATTCTCCCTTTGCCACCATCCTTTACGAATATTAGGATATCCATTCATTGGTACTTCTCCAGTATGAAGACATTGAGAAATAAAATTCGTACAATTATCAGGGAAATTACGATATACAGGATTTCGATCATCCCACCAACGCTCTGCATATTTAACTGCCTCTAAACGGTTATACTGATAGGAACCGTATTTCTCTTTTGTAACTTCCCTCTCCAATATCTCACTCATTCCAACTGCTTCTGGCGCTTCAATAGCATAATCACCTATTACCTGGCTATTATTTAAACAAACTCTTCGTTTTAATTGTTCCTCTTCAATATAAAATAATTCTTTATGCTTAATTAAATATTTAAAATGTATTTGATAATCAATTTCTTGATGATTGCTATTATTTAATTGCCTCATAAAAGAAACATCCGCAGTTGCTTTCACTATATCTGCATTACGCTTTTGAAACAATAGTCTCTTTCTCTTTGCTATTTGTAATAAATCTTCAGCAATACCATCTACATTTGTTCGTTTCTCTGTTACATATGCTAAAAATTGTTGTACTTGCTTTTCAATATTTATTTTTACAACCATTTCGTCTCCCTCCCATATTACAATATGAAAAAGGGAGATATTATCTACTCTTTTTTCTGCGCTAACAATTCAAGTCCGCGATTCATTTCATGAAGAACCTCTTCGTCTTTCTCACGTTGCATCGCTTTTTCAATGGCTTCGCCCACGCCATCTCCACCAATTTTCCCAAGCGCCCATGCTGCTGTTCCGCGAAGTACTGGCCTTGGATCATCTTTCATAACACCAATTAAATCAGGAATTGCTGATGCCTCTTTAAAATGCGCAAGTGCCAAAATTGCATTTCGTTGCAGCGGTTTTTTACCTCTCCATGAACCAGACATAATTCCATATTTCTCTTTAAAATCACGATTACTAATTGTTAAGAGCGGTGTTAATAACGGCTTAACTAACTCAGGATCTGGTTCCATCTCAGGATGATTATGAAAATCCATTCCTTTATTTTTCGGACAAACTGTCTGACACGTATCACATCCATAAATACGATTTCCTATTTTGTCGCGATATTCTTCCGGTAGGAAGCCTTTTGTTTGTGTTAAAAATGCAATACATTTCTTCGAATCTAACTGTCCTCCTTGTATTAAAGCACCTGTAGGACAAATATCAATACATTTTGTACAGCTTCCGCATTGATCTTCTATCGGCTGGTCTGGTGGGAATGGAACGTTTGTAATCATTTCTCCTAAATATACATACGAACCAAATTCTGGTGTAATAATAGAGCAATTCTTACCGCTCCATCCAATACCGGCGCGCTCCGAAACAGCTCGATCACTTAATTCACCTGTATCAACCATGGACTTAACTTCTATATCTGGAAGTTTTTCAATTAAATATGCTTCTAATTTTTGCAAACGATCTCTTAAAACAAGATGATAATCTTGTCCCCAAGAAGCACGACAAAAAATCCCGCGACGTTCTCCGCGCTTACTTAATGGTGCATTTTTTAATTTTGAAGGATACGCTAATGCAATCGCAATAATTGATTTCGCACCAGGTAATAGCACCTGTGGGTTCGTTCTCTTTTCTATATCAGGCTCTTCAAATCCAGATTGATAATTTAATTGTTGCTGCTGGATTAAACGCTGCTTTAATTCCTCAAATGGTGACGCACTAGCAAAGCCTATTTTATCTATACCAATTGTTTTACTATACGCAATGACATCTTGCTTTAATTGTTCAAAATCCATTCCTAATCGCCTCCTCAGATGAATCCATCCCTTATGTAACGATCTATTGGTTATCAATTCACTTTTGGAATACTCTTCTTTACTTCTATTCTCGCATACAATCACGCTTTTCAAACATTAAAAAACGCAATGCCTCGTTTATCTCGGAAACGAAACACTGCGTTGATCACAATTTATAGAAAAACATTTAATAAAATTTGGAGCGGGTGAAGAGAATCGAACTCTCGACCAGAGCTTGGAAGGCTCTTGTTTTACCACTAAACTACACCCGCAAATATGAAATACATATAAGATATTAGAATAACTTATGTAAAGTAGTATAGCATGTAAAAAAAGCGGAAGCAAGAATTTTATCGAAAAAAGTCGAAAAAGTGATGAGAGGACTCATCACTTTTTCAATTCTTTATCAATTGCTTTCTTCAAGCTATCAAAATCAGGATTTGCAAGATTTCCATTCACATATACTGAAGGAGCACCTTGAACTTTTAATTTTTGAGCACGATCTGAATCTTTACGTACTTTTTCTTTTATTTCTTTACTGTGTAAATCCTTCTTAAATTGTTCTACATCAATTTTCGGAAGTTTTTCTTTCACAATGTTAAGAAGCAATTCTTCTGTAATCCATTCTTCCGTGTCTTTCTTTTGACTCTGATAAATCTCATCATAGAAAATCCAGAATGAATCTTGATCTTGTTTATAAATTGCTTCACCAGCTGCTGCACCTAAATCAGAGTCTTTTCCGATAAATGGGAAGTTAATAAAATATAACTGCACTTTACCTTTATCGATATACTCTTCTTTTAATCGTGGTAATACTGTTACATCCCAAGTACGACAAGCAGGACATTTGAAGTCTCCAAATTCAACTACCTTAACTGGTGCATCATCTTTCCCTAAAGATTGTTGTGTGGAATAAGCAAACATCTCATTCCCTTTATCTTTTTTGTCATTTATGATGCTATACACAATCGTCCCAATTACAATCAATACTGCAATGGAAAAAACTATACCAAGAGCCATGAGTTTGTTCGATGATTTCATATACATTCCTCTTTAAATTCATATTCTGTATACAGCATTGTACACAATACACATAATATCAATACTTACATACGTCACGCAATGAACACGCTCACATAAATTACAAAAATACAACAATTGTGACGATATTGTGTCACAATTTGTCACAATTTATTCAAAAAAAAGAAGCTCCTATGTAGGAACTTCCCTTAGCTCACTGCTTTTTCGCGCGCATGATTTAACATCGACCGCTCTGTTTTTATATCATGACGAATGACTAATTTCTCACTAACTGCTTGCATATACTCATCATGATTGATATAGCCTTCTTTCTCCATTAATCTCAAAACGACGTTTCGTCTCTCAACTGCTTTATCGTAATTTTGTGCAGGTGAGTAATAAGCGGGTGCCTTTACTACAGCAGCCATCATTGCACTTTCAGCCAACGTTAATTGGCTCACCTTTTTACCGAAGTAAAGGTTTGCTGCTTTTTCAATTCCCCATGCCCCTTCTCCGTAATAAATATTACTTACATATAATTTTAAAATTTCATCCTTTGTAAATGTACGTTCAATTTTTTTCGTATAAAAAATTTCTTTCCACTTACGAGAAAATGTACGTTCATTCGTTAAAAAAGCATTTTTTGATAACTGTTGTGTAATTGTACTACCGCCTTGCACAACACCACCAGCTTTTATATTCTCAACAGATGCCCTAATAATCGCTATATAATCTAAACCGTTATGATGATAAAACCTTTTATCTTCTGTCGCAATAAATGCATGTGTTAATGATTCTGGCACCTCTAACTTAGCCGGTACATGTAATTTACTAATATCACTTTGCTCGATCATTACATTTCCAATAAATAATAACGTAAAACTTAACAATAATAATAAAATAATGGCTTTATAAAAAAACTTAGTCATTGGATTTAATGCAACTTTTTGATGATAGTTCACCCTAGATAATACTCGTTCTTTCATCTTAAACACCTCTTTTCCACACAGCGTATAACTCTTACTTTAAGAATACCTTGTTGTAAAAAAATATCCCATCGATTTCTCTTACACGTACCTTACATCATTGTAAGGTATAAATTGAAACTTTAATCAGACCACAACAATCTGGCTAGCCGACAAATAGTGGGATAAAAAAGTATTGTATCACAGTCCTTTTTTATCTACTATTCATCTGAAATATTGAATATAGATTATATTAAACCCATAACAGGTTACACCTTAAGGCTATTATACTTTCTCTATTAAAGTGCTCTATTTTCATTATATCATCTACAAATATATATACTTTTAAGCATCTAGTAATCTAAATGTATATAATATATCATACATTATATAGAACAAACGTTCTCCAAATCAATACTAACACTACTATTATTTTGACCTTTTTCTTAAACAGTATACAAAAAAGAGTAGTGATTTGACTGTATCTCAAATCGGCTACTCTTTTCTTTACAATCTTCCTATTAAGTTATACGGCTGTACTTCCCACGTTTCATAAGGAATAAAATGTGATGACCTCATCGCATCAAGCGTTCTGGATTTCATATGAGGACGCGTTATATACTCATCTATGTTCTCTTCATTTAAAGCAACAAATTTAGCCTCTTGTATTTCTTCGTGTTGAATTTTTATTTCACCGCTTACATATGCTACTTTAAAAACGACAGCTAAAATGTTCATGGAAGCATTATAATAAACTCCTGTAATACCGATAGGCTTCACCGTTAATCCTGTTTCCTCTTTTATTTCCCTACAAACAGCTTGATCGAGTGCTTCCCCTTCTTCTACCTGTCCTCCTGACAACTCCCACGTATCAGCTCGCCAGTGTACCTTTGCTAATAACACTTCATCTTTTTCATTTGTTAAATAGCCTGCTACAGCAACAATATGCTTTGGTGTTTTATGTTCCACATGTAAGCCTCCTAGCAATAATGAATATTTCATATATCCCTATAAGCATATTCCCTGTTTACAACAAAATACCTTTATTAAATTCATTGCCTTAATTACCTTCATTAAAAAAGCCCCTATTCGTTAAACGAACAGGGGCTTCTATCAGTATTATTCTCCTAAGTCTACGTTGTGGTAAACTTGTTGCACATCTTCTAAATCTTCTAATGCATCAACCATTTTTTCAAATTGTGCTTGTGCATCTTCAGGAAGTGTTACATCATTTTGTGCAAGCATTGTTAATTCAGCAACTGTAAATTCTTCAACACCCGCATCTTTAAGAGCAGATTGTACTGCATGGAATTGATCTGGTTCAGCATACACGATAACAGCATCTTCTTCTTCAAGAATGTCACGTGCATCAACATCTGCTTCCATTAAAATCTCAAGAACTTCATCTGATGTTTTCCCTTCAAGGCCGATAACAGCTGTCGCATCAAACATGTAAGCTACAGAACCGTTTACACCCATGTTACCACTGTTTTTGCTAAATGCAGCTCGTACATCAGCTGCAGTACGGTTTACGTTGTTTGTAAGTGTATCTACAATTACCATAGCTCCATTTGGTCCGAATCCTTCATAACGAAGCTCGTCATAATTTTCTTCTGAACCACCTTTTGCTTTTTCAACTGCACGATCGATAATTGTTCTTGGAACATTGTATGTTTTCGCACGTTCTAATACAACTCTAAGCGCTTGGTTTGATTCCGGATCTGGCTCGCCTTGTTTTGCCGCTACATAAATTTCACGTCCAAATTTCGCGTATATACGGCTAGTATTTGCATCTTTTGATGCTTTTTTATCTTTAATATTATTCCATTTACGACCCATACTTTCCACTCTCTTTCCGGTTTTAAATCTACATAAAAATATTAATATGAAATATCATGTGTATTCAACACATTTTTAAAATAAATATAAAAAGTTCATTTTTGATTCATATTACAGACATAATATAAATCACTATCATTTTGTTCTTTCGACAAGTTATATTATACATGAATTGCTACATTTATTACGAATTTTAAAATCACATAACATAATTTAGCAAAAAAATTCTACCATTTCTGTTAGAGTTTTTTACTTCGCCGATACCGATTTCCATAATATTCCCTTACTTCCTTTCTATTGTTGTATAATTAAAATAGGAAAAAATTTGAAGGGAATATAGAGGGGGAGAATTATGACACATTCAAATGAGAAAAAAACACAGGGGCTTAAAGGGATAGGAGAAAAGCTAAATCCAACTATCTATCAAGTGCGATTCATGAAATTAGATGCACCAATTCAATTTGAGTCGTTTCCTGAATTAAAGGAATTGGGGGACTGGTTGAGTACTTCAACGCACATGTGGGCCTGTCACTCAACTATGTACAAGTACAACAAAGAAGAGTTTAAAAAGAGGTTTTTAGAAATTACAAACTTAACCGTTGATAATATACTAATATCTACTGGTGGTGTCGGATTTAACTTCATGTCACCAGGTTGGAGAGATTCTCTATAAAATAATGAAATTATATAAAGGGATAAAAATTTATCTCTTTATTGCTTTGTAGTTTGCCCCAACTGTATCGCATGTACTAAATGAATAAGTGTACCTTAATCATTCATAACCATTTCACCAACACACCATTTTGCTTATTTTATAGTGTGATGAAAACATAAAAAGACTCTACACATTTGGTGTAGAGTCTTTTATTACGCCGTTCGTGATACCGATGGTCGGGGTCGAACCGACACTCCCGAAGGAACACGATTTTGAGTCGTGCGCGTCTGCCAATTCCGCCACATCGGCACAAAAGAAAAGGCGGCAACCGGATTTGAACCGGTGATAAAGGTTTTGCAGACCTCTGCCTTACCACTTGGCTATGCCGCCATATAAAATTTTACTGGAGCGGAAGACGGGATTCGAACCCGCGACCCCAACCTTGGCAAGGTTGTATTCTACCACTGAACTACTTCCGCAAAATGGCTGGGCTAGCTGGATTCGAACCAGCGCATGACGGAGTCAAAGTCCGTTGCCTTACCGCTTGGCTATAGCCCATCGAATTCTTACTTAATTATATGTAAGTATCCATTAGATTATTTATAATTTTTAAAATAAAAATGGGGCGACTGATGGGAATCGAACCCACGAATGCCGGAGCCACAATCCGGTGCGTTAACCACTTCGCCACAACCGCCATGTTGTGTAAATTATTTGGCAGGGGCAGTAGGAATCGAACCCACACTGGAGGTTTTGGAGACCTCAGTTCTACCTTTAAACTATGCCCCTATGTAAATGGTGGAGGGGGGCAGATTCGAACTGCCGAACCCGAAGGAGCGGATTTACAGTCCGCCGCGTTTAGCCACTTCGCTACCCCTCCGAAACTTACATGGTGCCGGCTAGAGGACTTGAACCCCCAACCTACTGATTACAAGTCAGTTGCTCTACCAATTGAGCTAAGCCGGCGTATACTATTAAGATAAATGGTGGCTCGGGACGGAATCGAACCGCCGACACGAGGATTTTCAGTCCTCTGCTCTACCGACTGAGCTACCGAGCCTTATTAAAATGGCGGTCCCGACCGGGGTCGAACCGGCGATCTCCTGCGTGACAGGCAGGCATGTTAACCACTACACCACGGGACCATTTGGTTGCGGGGACAGGATTTGAACCTGCGACCTTCGGGTTATGAGCCCGACGAGCTACCGTGCTGCTCCACCCCGCGATAATATTATTCATATAGTTTATATGGTGGAGGATGACGGGATCGAACCGCCGACCCCCTGCTTGTAAGGCAGGTGCTCTCCCAGCTGAGCTAATCCTCCAAAAGTGGTGACCCGTACGGGATTCGAACCCGTGTTACCGCCGTGAAAGGGCGGTGTCTTAACCACTTGACCAACGGGCCAAATATTATAAATCCTATGGCGGAGAGCAAGGGATTCGAACCCTTGATACGCTTGTGACGTATACACGATTTCCAATCGTGCTCCTTCGGCCAACTCGGACAGCTCTCCAATGGCTCCGCAGGTAGGAATCGAACCTACGACCGATCGGTTAACAGCCGATAGCTCTACCGCTGAGCTACTGCGGAATAATATTGCCTGGCAACGTCCTACTCTCACAGGGACAAGGTCCCAACTACCATCGGCGCTAAAGAGCTTAACTTCCGTGTTCGGTATGGGAACGGGTGTGACCTCTCTGCCATCATTACCAGACATTATTCTTTTGAGACAATCATTATTATAACTTATTTTCTTTAAAAGTCAACAAGTTTTTTTATGTTCTCTCAAAACTAGATAACATTGCTACATATTATATGGTTAAGTCCTCGATCTATTAGTATTCGTCAGCTCCACATGTCACCATGCTTCCACCTCGAACCTATCAACCTGATCATCTTTCA